>NZ_JAUBTV010000019.1:1750-107830 GCF_036705145.1 Microcoleus sp. B5-D4
TTCCACAAAGAGTTAGAAACAGGCAAGATGCCTGTTCCACAAAGAGTTAGAAACAGGCAAGATGCCTGTTCCACAAAGAGTTAGAAACAGGCAAGATGCCTGTTCCACAAACCAGTTAATTCAATTGTGGGGAGTAGGGGTTGGGCTTCTAGCCCGCCAAAAAATAAATTAAAGGTGAACAATATGCAATTAGACAAGATGCGACAGCGCGAACAAAAAACCGGATGGATATTAGTAGCACCAGCTTTGATAATTCTGATGCTAGTATTTGCTTACCCAATATTACGCGCTTTTTGGCTGAGTTTATTCACCCAAAACCTCGGTACTGAATTAAAACTGGTTTTTTCCGGTTTTGCTAACTACAGTCGAATGTTAGGCGACGGGCGTTTCTGGCAAACTTTAGGCAACACCACAGTATTTACAGTCGCCTCTGTTGTGCTGGAATTAATTCTCGGTATGGGCATTGCCTTAGTATTAAATCAATCCTTCGCAGGGCGCGGCATTGTTCGCACAATCTCCTTGCTACCTTGGGCTTTGCCCACTGCATTGATGGGAGTAGCTTGGGCGTGGATTTTTAACGACCAATACGGCGTAATTAACGACATTTTGAGGCGATTAGGATTGATTCAAAACAGCATTAGCTGGCTGGGAGATCCGACTTTGGCAATGATGGCAGTAATTACAGCAGATGTGTGGAAAACTACGCCCTTTGTCAGCTTGCTTTTGCTAGCGGGATTGCAATCAATTCCCGGTGATTTGTACGAAGCCCACGCGATTGACGGCGCGAGTAGCTGGCAGAGTTTCCGTCAAGTTACCGTGCCTCTGCTGATGCCCCAAATTGTGATTGCTGTGCTGTTTCGATTTGCCCAATCTTTCGGCATTTTTGACTTGATTCAGGTGATGACGGGAGGGGGGCCGGCGGGGGCAACGGAGACGGTTTCTATCTACATTTACAGCACGGTAATGAGGTATTTAGACTTTGGGTATGGGGCGGCTTTGGTGGTGTGTACTTTTTTGCTGTTAGTGGCAGCAGTTGCGATCGCCGCTTATCTGTTATCGAGAGCCCGCACCAATGCAGCCGGAGGAAACTAAGACGATTTTAGATTTGGGATTTTAGATTTTAGATAACCAACAGTTGCACTTTTATTTCATTGGTATAAATTATGTCGATCGCCCGCGAACAACCCACGAAAAAAACCTTTAACATCCGGCAATTAATCTTGCCAATCTCAGCGCTCTTAATTGTCGCCTATTTCCTCGCACCTATTATCTGGCAGGTGCTAACTTCTTTCAAAGTAAATGCAGATATTTCGGCGATTCCCAACATCTACATTCCCAAACGAATTACTTTCGAGCATTACCTGTCCCTTTTCCAGCGCCGCCCGTTTGCACTTTACATTTTAAATAGCGCTTTTGTTTCCATTACTTCAACATTACTGTGTTTAGCAGTAGGCGCTCCCGCAGCTTACGCTTTAGCCCGGTTGCGGCTGTGGGGCGAGAGAATCATCCTGGCAACTGTGACGATTGTGACGCTATTTCCGGCGGTGCTGCTATTTTTGGGACTGCTGGAAATTGTCAAAGCTTTGGATTTAGGCAATAATTATTTAGCCTTAATTATTCCTTACACCGCGATCAATTTGCCGCTGACAATTTTGGTGATGCGAAGTTTCTTTCAACAGTTGCCAAAAGATTTGGAAGATGCCGCTAAAGTTGACGGCTACAACACTTTTCAAATGCTGTGGCAAATCGTACTGCCGATGACATTTCCCGCGTTAGTCACAACTGGAATTTTGACATTTATTTCAGCTTGGAACGAGTTTATTTTTGCACTAACATTTATGACTCGCGAATCTCTGAAAACAATCCCCGTCGCAACTGCTCAACTCAGCGGGGTGTCAGTCTTTGAGATTCCTTACGGGCCGATCGCCGCAGCTACCGTTTTGGGAACTTTGCCCTTGGTTTTGCTGGTTTTGGTGTTCCAGCGACGCATTGTTCAGGGTTTAACTGCGGGGGCTGTAAAAGGATAAATCGATTTTAGATTTTAGATTTTAGATTTTAGATTGGAGAGTAGTCAGTAGTCAGTAGTCAAACAAGCAACAAAAGATTAATCCGTGTATCCGTGTTTATCCGTGTCGTGCTGTTCTTAGCAATTCCCAATTACCCATTAAAAATCATGGCAAAATTGCAACTCAAAAACCTCAATAAAACCTACAGCCCTAAAGTAGTTCCCGTAAAAGACATTAGTTTGGATGTCAGCGAAGGGGAATTTCTGACTTTGTTGGGGCCGTCGGGGTGTGGCAAATCTACGACGCTGCGGTTAATTGCAGGGTTAGAACAGCCGACTAGGGGCGAGATTAGAATTGGCGATCGCGATGTCACTTATCTCAGACCGGGCGATCGGGATATTGCAATGGTTTTTCAAAGTTACGCGCTTTATCCGCACATGACAGTATACGAGAATATGGCATCGAGCCTCAAACTTCGCAAAATCTCCTCCGGTGAAATCAACCGGTTAGTGACAGAAGTTGCAACATCCCTCGGATTGACGGAATTAATCGATCGCAAACCAGGAAAACTATCAGGCGGACAGCGGCAGCGAGTCGCCCTCGGCCGCGCATTAGTGCGCCAACCGGAAGTATTTTTGCTCGACGAACCTTTGAGCAATCTCGACGCATTATTGCGGGAAAAAGTTAGGGCCGAACTCAAACAATTATTTTCCTCCCAAAAAGCTCCTGTAGTGTACGTAACTCACGACCAAACCGAAGCAATGACGCTTTCTACCAAAGTCGCAGTTCTCAACAGTGGCAACGTGCAGCAGCTCGATCCGCCACACTTAATTTATACCCGTCCTGCAAATCAGTTTGTAGCCGGTTTTGTGGGCAGCCCGCAAATGAATTTGCTAGTGCTTAAATGCCAGGGCAATTTTGCGATTTTGGGCGATTTTCGAGTTCGACTACCAGATATGCCGACTGTGCCGCCAGAAATTGTGTTAGGAATTCGCCCGGAACACGTCGGCTTTGCAGATGTAGAGGCCGGCAATATGTCGGCCCCAGAGGCAATTAAAGGTGAGGTTTTTTTAGTGGAAAACTTGGGAATGCAAAATTTACTTAGCGTCCGAGTTAAAGGTTTGGAGTCAGTAACGGTGCGGGCTTTGCTGCCAAATGACCGCCACTGGAATTCCGAAATTGTAGAGCTGGTTTTTGGGCCTCAGTTGCTGCACTGGTTTGACGTGAAAACGGGCGATCGCTTGCAATAAGAATTTGCCCTGCAGAGCATGATTGATTAAAAATTGTCTAACCATGTGTATAAAAATATGTTTTTTGCTTCTAACTAAGTTATGACTTTAGTTAGAGGTAGAACTATTTGGCTGCTGTTAACGTGATATTCATGTGTGAAAAAGCTAATTGGCTGACACATAGGTGGCGTGTTTACCAGATTTTATCGCTAACCTATAACTCTATTTAGGTAGTTAATGGCAAGTTGAAGCTAAGTTGGCTTTACCTCGCGTTCGCTGCTGATTTTGGAGCGAGTCAATTAGATGAAAAAATGTTGAAAATTATCACCAATCAACTTAGGGAGTATTACTGAGATGAATTTGATTTCCACAGCCATTGCTCGCATCAGTTCCCTACTTAAGGGCTTTCAAATTAAGAGTTTTTTGAGTGTTGTCCTAGTTGGTTTTCTGGTGCTGACAACCACTGTTGATTCGGGACGCACTAACAAAGGTTTTGGCGCGCAAGCCAGCTCAAAGGCTGATCTAACCAATCCTGAAAGACCCCAAACAACACGGGAATGGAGGCAAGAAGCTCGCGAAACCTCAGACTCTCCCGGCGAACGAGCTCAGAAGATTGGGCAAGAGGCAGGAGCAGCCGTGAAAGAAATGGGGGAGATGTATCAAGACACTGCTAAGAGAAGTATCCGCGAATTAAAGGATTAGTAGCTCCACCTAAAAAAATATAACACTTTGAGAAACCTGATTGCTTTCGGGGCGCAGCCAAGAGTGCTCGCCCTTCCGGGTTTCTGAACACCTGAAAAGTTTGACGTTTAAATAAGTTGAGCTACTTAATACGGCAGACGCAATCAAGTAGGCGAGCATAAATAAACTAGAACAGATGCTCAAAAACCCAGTTTCACCTGAGAAACTGGGTTTTTGAGTTGGAAGCCTTTTATGTTAAATTAAATCCATTGTGACTTAGCTAGCCTCTGGAATACGAGTTCGAGGTCAAACTACGCAAACTTTCGTCTCTTTCCCTTTAGACGAATAAATAAGTGGTAAAGCGCTTAGGTTGCACCTCACATCTTGCACCATTCTCAGGAACAGGCTTTCCGGCCTGTTCCACAAAGAGTGAATTTTCTTGTGGAACAGGCCGGAAAGCCTGTTCATACAAAGCTTATTGAGAATGGTGCAACATCTCAGTTGCACCCTACATATAGAAGTTGCAGGTAATTCCTGATGAATAAACATCTTAAAAGTCTTTGCTTGACCGGCGTGCTGTTCATCCTGCCTGTTTGTCCGGCGACAATTGCCCACGCTCAACTTCCCGAAACTTCGGATACTCATGCCAAGCAAACAAATCTCCTCAAAGATGAACTGTATTTTGGCTTAACAAAACCGGGAGGCGAGACAATTTCTGAATCAGAATGGCAGGAGTTTGTCAAGGCAGTTATTACCCCTCGCTTTCGGGAGGGGCTAACCGTATTAGACGGCTCCGGGCAGTTTCTCAACAGATCGGGAATTCTGATTAGAGAAAACTCTAAAATAGTTATTTTAATTTATGAAAGTAGTCCGGAAAAGAATCAAGCTATTCATGAAATTATCGAAACTTACAAGCGCACTTTCCAGCAAGAGTCAGTGTTGCGGGCCACCAGCGAAGTTAAGGTTTCTTTCTGATGCGGTCATCGAATCAGTGTATTTATGATATTATTTGTGCTGAGCAAGGTCATATCCTCAAAGACAAGTAGGGTGCGGGTGCAAGAAAAATCATAATTTGTGGGTATCGATCGCACACTGCAAAAAATCGCTAGAAAAACCTGCCCGGGAGAAAACAAAAACATGATGAACGACGGCAACCAAAAAGCTGAAGCGCCTGAAAGCGAGGATGCACAAAATTTGTCCGGCATGGCGAAAGCTTTTATTGTGAGCATGGCTTGGTCTTACGCAGAGGCATTGGAGCGCATGAAACGATCGCGAAATCCACAGGAACCCGCGCCGGAATCTCCGACAGAACAAGTCGAACCCGATACTGAAAAAAATTAATGACAGACTATTAATGCGATCGATTTACCAAAATATCTGGGGGTGCGATCGAACGCAATAGTCAATTAGCTGTTTTGAGTTAAGAACAATCTACTCAGAACAGCGAACTGTGCAGCTTAAGCCGGATTTGTATTGGATTTTACAACAATAAAAAAAACTGGAAGCCCCGTGACCAAGAATTCCTTGATGGTACCCGCCACGTGATTTATCCGTGGAATCAATCCAAAATCTAAAATCTAAAATTCTTAAGCACCAGAATTTATCCGTGGGGTCAATCCAAAATCCAAAATCTAAAATCTAAAATCTAAAATCGAATGACCCTTCAACAAGCTCAGGAAAAGCTTTAGTCCGGGGGTGACAACTGCACTGCAGGTTGGAAGCTCAACCTATATCTATCCCAAAAAGGGATTTAAACTAAACAAAGTACGGTTTTACCGCTACAGTGTACAAAACAAATAACCAATTTTTAGATCGGTCTCATGTCTAATTCAAAAATGATTGGTAAAGCGATCGCAGGTAGCCTTTGCTTGGGCATCCTCATTAGCTTCAACGCCTCACTCGGCCCCGCATCCGCAGCAACACCAACAATTGCTGAAGCTACAGCCCCGGCCACCAGCAACATCGACACGCAACTCCTAGGCCAATGGCAAGGCACAGTCCCCTCCGGTCAGTCTTTCACCTTCGTCTTTGCCCCAGAAGGCAAATTGTTTCTCATGGCTAAAGGCCCCGACGGAGCCGCCCGCGCCAAAGAAATGAGATACAAAGTTAATCTCGGTGAAAAACCGATGCACCTTGATGTCGGCCTCAGCAGCACAGAAACCGTTGAGACTGTTTTTGAGTTGACTGCCGAAGGTCAAATGCGCCTTCAGTTGCAAGGCACCAATCCCGGACAGGCCAGACCTAATTCCTTAAACGAACAGGCAACCGTGTTTAAAAAGGTCTCCGAGGCCACTGCACTGCCTGCTGACACTCAAGTCATTGGTTTTTGAGGAAAATTGCAGGCAGAAGGCATTTATCGCAATTGTCAATTGAGTGAGGTACTGATTGGGATTTTCGATTTTCGATTTTCGATTGCGAAATTGGTAAGACAGCCGGCGAGTACCTCACCTGATTGAGAGCGGCTATAACTAGCTCTGAGTTTTCTGATTGCCACGCTTCGCGAGGAACGAAGCAATCTTAAAACTTTCCCCGTGCCTTCTGCCTTGAACAGGCCCTGCTACAATCCACTTAATCTCCCTTTAATTTTTGCCATAGACTTCCATGAGTGAAACCGTCCTAGAAGTTCGCAACCTGCAGGTTCAATTTCAATCTGCCGACGCAGGCGATGTGTCTGCAACTGTCAAAGCGGTTGACGGCATTTCGTTTGAGGTCAAGCGAGGGCAAACTCTGGGCATCGTGGGAGAGTCGGGGTCGGGAAAATCGGTAACATCCCTCGCTGTTATGGGTTTGCTTTCGAGTTCGTCAACCAAAATCGATGGCGAAATTTGGTTTTCTCCGACAAAAGACGGCGTTAGCAATGGGCCTGTGAATCTCCTGGAAATGCCGGACAGGGAAAAACAAACATACCGCGGCAGCCAGATTGCGACGATTTTTCAAGAGCCGATGAGCTCGCTAAATCCCGTTTATACGATCGGATTTCAACTCACAGAAGCCATTTGTTTGCACCAACAGGTGTCGCAGACAGAAGCGCGACGCCAAGCTGCTTCTTTGCTGCAAGAAGTGAAGCTGCTACCGGCAGACGATGAGATCAGGCAGCGGTGTTTGGCTTTGCGGCAAGAGCATTCCCGGACTGCTGCGGGGAATCAAGCACTTATGGAGGACGATCGCGATTTGATGCAGCTCGTCAACGGCCAAAAACAAGCTATGCTCGATCGCTATCCCCACGAACTCTCTGGCGGTCAAATCCAGCGCGTGATGATTGCAATGGCCATTTCTTGCAATCCAACTTTATTAATTGCTGATGAACCGACCACGGCTTTGGACGTAACCGTGCAGGCAACAATCTTAGCTTTGCTGCGCGAGTTGCGCGACTCTAGAGGCATGGCAATGATTTTTATTACCCACGATTTGGGCGTCATTGCGGAAATTGGCGATACGGTGGCGGTGATGTACCGAGGCAAGATTGTTGAGTGCGGTGCGATCGAACAAATTTTCAGCAATCCCCAACATCCTTACACAAAAGGTTTATTAGCTTGCCGCCCAACTCTCGATCGGCAAAGGCGCCGCTTGCCGACAGTTTCCGATTTTATGGATGTCACCACAAATGCTAGCGGCGAATTAGTAATTGTCGAGAAAAATGCCGATTTAGACGGCGACAACAGCGGGGGAAATCCCGCTTTTGCAACAGGAAAACCGCCTCGGCTGCCGAATATTTCCGAGCCTTTGCTAGCTGTTGATAACTTGCGAGTCGGTTTTCCGGTTCAGGGAATGTTTGGCGAAACTAAACGCTTATTTATGGCGGTAAACGATATTTCTTTTGAGGTTTATCCGGGCGAGACTTTGGGTTTGGTGGGTGAGTCTGGCTGCGGCAAATCAACTTTGGCGAGAGCTTTGCTGCAATTAATTCCCATCGCCAGCGGTAAAGTGTTTTTTGAAGGTCAAGAAATTACGCCTCCTGCGAAAAGTAGTTCGGCATCGCAGTGGATGGCTAATTATCGGATGAAAAAAGAGTACGATCGCAAATTGCGCTGGCTGCGGCGCGATCTGCAAATTATTTTTCAAGATCCTTTTAGTTCTCTCGATCCGCGCCTAAATGTTGGGGATGCGGTGATGGAACCGATGGTGATTCACCGCTTTGGTAAGAACCAGAAAGAACAGCGCGAGCGCGCTGCTTATTTGTTGGATAGAGTGGGTTTAAATCCCGATTTTATGCGGCGCTACCCTCACGAGTTTTCGGGTGGACAGAGACAGCGAATTTGTATTGCTAGAGCTTTGGCTTTGAATCCTAAGTTTATTATTTGCGATGAGTCGGTTTCGGCATTAGATGTGTCGGTGCAGGCGCAAGTTTTAAATTTGCTGAAGGAGTTGCAAACAGAGTTTGGACTGACTTATATTTTTATTTCTCACGATTTGAGCGTGGTCAAGTTTATGAGCGATCGCGCGATCGTCATGAACAAAGGTAAAATCGAAGAAATTGGCACTGCCGAGCGCATTTACCGCCAACCGCAGCAAGCTTACACGCGGCAACTCATAGCTTCTATTCCTGCCGGGAATTTGGAGCGAATTCGGCAACAGCAATTAGGCCGCAAATCTGCTTTGGGTGCTGTGGCGCCTTGGCCCCCATCGCCTGCTGATGAATCACAACAAAATTGATATCTAGTGTTTTCAACTCGTAACAATTACCAATTGCCCGTTACCAATTACTAATTAGCCCTTACGCGCGAACATAGGAGTGCAACGAAAAACTGCTACCAATATTTTTGTCATTTTATCTTCAGAAATCCACAGTTTATCTTTATTTGAACTTCATAATTTATGGTCAAATTCAACCTGATTGAACTTGACTAATATGCCTGGTTGTTCAACCCACAGCCAGCGCGCTCCACGCAGTATTTTCCTACATCAAACCAGGTCATTCCTGGACGGCAAAAGTCGTATAACACGCTACTATAACGCGCCAAGCTGCTTCAGGCGAACCCTACATAATTAGGTTCTACGTCCAGGATTAGCTAGATTAGGCCAAATGTCCAATGACTAAGAGCAATATGTAGCGTAGTATTATAGATAAACTCTCTCTATGAGTCGGAAAAACTAGAAAATGCCCACCCCAGCTAAAAAGAGATTACTCCCTAATTCCGTAAATACACTTAATTCTATGGTCGGTTTGCGTAGATTTACGCAAATTTTAAAACGCTAGATTTCGCAAGCTAGGAAAGTTTAACAATATTTAAACAGCTTTATTGTAATTTTGGCTCACCGCACGTAAAACGGGATCAAAAGTAAAAAAATGAAATCTTCTGTTCGTATCGAAGAATCAAAAAGCACTAAATTATCGAACTTACTGCACGTGTTGTGGACAAAAATTACGGCAGCAGTCACCCGAATAGAAAAGGCAGAAGGCAGCAAGGAGTATGAAAAAAAAATTAGCGTAGGGACGATCGCCCCTGGCAGTTTATTCTCAATTTTGATAATTGTACTGCTTGTCTTAAACGGGTGGCTCGTAGCTGGCAGCGGTGATAATTTCTACGATAGCCAACTCGCCCTGGGATTTTTGGGAATAGCAAATATTGTCTTTTTGGCGGTATCGGCGCGCTCAAACGCATCTGCTGTCGTAGCCCAAAACGATCGCCCATCCAGCGAACCCAACGGGGGCGATCGCTTTTTTAGCCTCTCGCTAGATCTGCTGTGCGTCCTTAGTTTTGACGGTTATATAACACTCATCAACCCAGCAGCAGAAAAAATACTCGGCTATTCCCCAGCCGAAATGGTTGGCAAACTCTTCCTTGAATTCGTGCATCCAGACGATCGCGAAATTACTTTAAAAGAAGCTGAAAGTATTGCTGCGGGGAATAATACCGTTGGGTTTGAAAACCGCTGGCGCTGTCGCAACGGTTCTTACAAGTGGATAGCCTGGACTGCTACCCGTTTCTGCGAGGAAGAATTGATCTATGGTGTTGGCCGCGACATTTCCGCTCAAGAACAAGCAGAAGCAGCGCTGCAAGAGAGTCAGCGTTTTATCGAACAAATTGCCAATGCTACTCCGAATATTCTCTATGTCTACGACGAGATCGAGCAGCGAAATGTGTACAACAACCGCGAAATCAATGTCGCGCTGGGCTATACCGTCGAAGAAGTTCAAAAAATGGGCAGCAGTCTGTTGCCTACCATTATCCACCCTGATGATTTAGCTAAATTTCCAGAATATTTGCAGCAATTGGAAACTGGTCCCGACGGCGAAGTTGGTGAGTACGAATATCGGGTGCGCGACAAAAAAGGCTGTTGGCGCTGGCTAGTCAGCCGGGAAATTGTGTTTAGCAGAACAGAGGAGGGAAAAATTAAGCAGCGTCTCGGTGCTGCTACGGACATTACAGAGCGCAAAATAGCAGAACAAGCTTTAGCAGAACAATTAAAACTTTCTTTATTCACAGCAGATGTGGGAATTGGTCTAACTCAAAACCAGACTTTGCTTGCAACTTTGCAATATTGCGCCGATGCAGTTGTGCGCCATTTGGATGTTGCCTTTGCTCGGATTTGGACGTTGAATGAAGAGGGAAATGTATTGCAACTGCAAGCAAGCGCGGGGATATATACTCACATTGACGGCGCTCACAGCCGCATTGCTGTCGGTGAGTTCAAGATTGGTTTAATCGCCCTGGAGCGACAACCTCACATCACTAATTGTGTGCAAGAAGATCCTCGCATCAAGGACAAAAAATGGGCCGAACGAGAAGGAATGGTGGCTTTTGCTGGATATCCGCTAATTGTTGACAATCAGTTGCTGGGAGTAATCGCGATGTTTGCTCGCCAGGAGTTGAATGAATCAACGCTGATTGCTTTGGCCTCAAGTGCCGATACGATCGCCCTGGGGATTAAGCGCAAACAAACAGAAGAAGCTCTCGCCCGACAAAAGCAAACTTTGAGGGCAATTATTGACAACGCTCCGATCTGGGTATGGCTGACAAATGCTAGCGGGCGGATGTTATTAATTAACAAAACTTTCTGCGAAGATGTGGCTATACCTGAATCAAGATTTTTAGCAGCATCTCACTATTCCGAAGTTTTGGGATTAGAAGCATCGGCTAAGTGCATGGAATCTGACGTGCAAGCCTGGAGCCAAAATATTCCCTGTTATACTGAAGAAGTGATGCAGCTTGCTGATGGTAAAGAACATTATTTGGAGACAATTAAAACTAAGGTCAAAGATGATTTTGGTAACGCAATCGGCTTAATCGGTTTAGGTTTGGACGTTACAAAACAAAAAGAATCTCAAAGACAGTTGCAAAAGTCGGAAGCGAGATTCCGCAAGTTAGCGGAGCAGGAAACGCTGCTGAACCAGCTAGCTAGCAATATCCGCGAATCTCTGGATTTAGATACTATTTTGGCAACAACCGTGCAGCAAATTCGCGACTTGCTGCAAGTCGATCGCTGTATTTTTATCTGGTATTTGCCCGACGCTTCGCCACCTGCTTGGGATGTCGTCCACGAAGCTAAAAATGATGATTTGTTCTCGCTTTTGGGTTATTTCCCTGCTGACATAACGGGTACGCTACCGCAAAAAATCGCTAATTTGGAAGTTTATCAAATAGATGATGTTGCAACTGTCAGCGATCCCGTCGAACAAAAATTCTTTTTGGAGCTTGGTTGCAAGTCTGTCTTGGATTTACCGATTAAAAGTGCCGGGGGTTTAACTGGTGTTGTTGGCTGCGTTTCTTGCAGGGAGGCACGCAAGTGGACAAAAGAGGAAGTGGAGTTAATGGAGGCAATTGGCGATCAATTGGGCATCGCCATCAGTCAATCTGAACTTTACACTAAAAGCGTCGATTCAGCTCGGATAGCGCAAGAACAAGCAGCCAAACTCGAAGTAACTCTGTGCGAACTCCAGCAAGCTCAAACTCAGCTCGTGCAGGCAGAAAAAATGTCTAGTCTCGGTCAGATGGTAGCAGGAATCGCCCACGAAATCAATAACCCGGTCAGCTTTATCTTCGGCAATCTTACCTATACAGAAGAATACGCCAGAAACCTGATGAAACTGGTGCAAATGTATCGAGATGAATACCCGGAACCTTCTCCAGCTCTTCAGGAGGAAATAGAAGTTTTAGAGCTGGATTTCGTGCTAGACGACTTGCCGAAAATGCTGTCTTCTATGCAGATGGGAGCTACTCGCATCCGGGATATCGTGCGGAGTTTGCGGAATTTCTCTCGCCTTGATGAATCTGACATGAAAAAGGTTAACATTCACGAAGGCATCGACAGCACATTGATGATTTTAGAACACCGTCTGAAAGTTCAGCCCGATCGCCCAGCAATTCAACTCGTTAAAGAATACGGGAAATTGCCACTGGTGGAGTGCTACGCCGGACTGTTGAATCAGGTGTTTATGAATATTATTGCTAACGCTATTGATGTGTTACAAGAACCGCTCGAAAATCCGGGAATTATCCGCATTAGTACAGAGGTAGAAGGTACTCTCGCTGTGATTAGAATTGCTGATAACGGTGCAGGTATCAGCGATCAAGTCAAGCAACGGATATTTGACCCCTTCTATACTACCAAACGGGTCGGTTCAGGAACGGGGATGGGTTTAGCGATTTCCCATTCAATTATTGTCGAAAAACATAAAGGTGAAATCAAGTGTTTCTCGGTGGTGGGGAAAGGTACTGAATTTATAATCGAGATTCCGATTAAAAGGACAGAAAATTAAATGGTTTTTCGGCAAAATACTAAGGTGGCTCAGTTGAAAAAACCATATTTTTTTTGTACTAACCTTAAGACTGATGCACCCGACAGACTACCAACAGAGAAAAGTTATTTTTCCCTAAATTTGTCTGGTGCGTATTGCCAGCCCTCCAACTAAAATTGATATGATATTAAAAATCACAAATCACAAATCACAAATCACATATGGCATTACCTCCCGGCAGTTTAGGTTTACCCCTAATTGGCGATACCCTCAACTTTTTGCAAGATTCCCAATTTGCCAAAAAACGCCACCAGCAGTACGGATCCATTTTCAAAACCAGCATTTTCGGACAGCCTACCGTGTTTATGCGTGGCCAAGAGGCTAGTTTGTTTGTTTTAAGCAATGACAACCAATATTTTGTTGTGAGTTTTCCTCCGAGTACGAAAGCGCTTTTAGGGCCGCTTTCCTTGTCACTGCAAACGGGTGCTAACCACCTAAATCGGCGCAAGTTGCTGTACCAAGCGTTTCAGCCGCGAGCTTTGGTTGGCTACATCGGCGGGATGGAAGATATCACTCAGCGCTATTTGGAAAAATGGGAAAAAATGGAAACCCTGACTTGGTATCCCGAACTGAGAAATTATACTTTTGATGTGGCGGGTAAGTTGTTAGTTGGGATTGAAAAGGCTTCGGAAACGGCGCTAGGTAATTATTTTGAAACTTGGTCTAATGGTTTATTTTCGATACCTTTAGATGTGCCTTGGACTAAGTTTGGTAAAGCGAAAAGTAGCAGAAAGTTACTGTTAGCAGAACTGGAAAAGATTATTCGCGATCGCCAAAAAGAAGCCCCTAGTGGCAATGATGCTTTGAGTTTGCTGATTTCGGCTCGCGATGACGAGGGAAATAGTTTGAGTTTGGATGAGTTAAAAGATCAAGTGCTGTTGCTGCTGTTTGCGGGACACGAAACTTTAACTTCGGCGATCGCCTCTTTTTGCCTTCTCCTGGCTCAAAATCCCGATGTGATGGCAAAAGTGCGGGCCGAACAGCAGCAGTTCCCCGCGACTGAACCCCTAACATTGGAACAGCTCAAACAAATGACTTATTTAGAGCAGGTTATGCGAGAAGTGCTGCGTTTGGTTCCACCGGCGGCAGGTGTTTTTCGGACAGTAATTAATGCTTGTGAGTTCGGTGGCTATGAAATTCCCAAGGGTTGGAGCGTGGTTTCTGGGATTACTCAAACCCATCAGGATAGTCAACTTTATCCTGAACCCGATCGATTCGACCCCGATCGATTTAGCTCGGATCGATCGGCTAAACCTTTCAGTTACGTGCCCTTTGGCGGCGGTTTGCGAGAATGTTTGGGCAAAGAATTTGCCCGATTAGAGATGAAGTTGTTTGCAGCAAAGATGGTTCGGGAGTACGAGTGGGATCTGTTACCGGATCAAGATTTGAATTTGATCACAATACCGATGCCTCATCCCCGCGACGGTTTGCGAGTAAAATTTCGTCGAATCAAAATGAAATAAGTAGAAGCTTCAGTTCTACACCCTCCTTATTTTCCTTTTCTTCTTGAGAACAGGCAAAATGCCTGTTCCACAAGAGATGAATTTTACTGTGGGGAGTAGGGGTTGGGCTTCTAGCCCGCCCTGAAAGCCTTATTGATAATGGTGCAAGATCTCAGTCTCAATCCACATCCAATTGCATCGGCCCCAAATACTTAGTTAAATAAGGCGAAAACACCTCATAAATCAGCGTCAGTGGCTTGCCGTGATGCCAAAACAAATAGTGTCGCCCCCAAAAAGGCCCCGACTGTTCAAAAGCTGACTCCAAAGCCACCGAATCACCGCAATAAATGCCCTGCACATCGCGATACAATTCTGTCCGCAGCCTCGCTAAACTAGCCCAAATTGGCAAAGATTTATTTTGTAAATATTCGTCTACGTGGCTCGCTTCCCACCAGGAAGTCGCATAGGCCAGGCGCTGTCCCGAAGCAGTCCGCAGCCACACTTGGCGGCGCAGCCGCGGCCCGGGAACGGCGACAATTTGCTCGGGTGCGCCGTCTGCGCCTTCACCCACTAAGGACATATCGATCACATCTACTTCTGTGGGTTCCCCTGTCAGCAGTTGCAGGTGACGGGTGGGAGAACCGTCGCCCAGGAGCAGTATTTGCCACGCCGGTGCTAGTTTGGTGTGGGGCAAACCCTTCTGTACTGAGTCTTCTGCTCCTTGCCACAGGGGGTTGAGAGCGTGCCAGGTGCGGCTGTTTTTGGGTGTAAATGTTGCAGTCAAGGGTCTTTACAAAACTTAATTTTTTATTTATTATAACGCTTCTGCAATTATCCACTCAAAAATCAAAAATTGCTCGACCGAGGACGATCGCCCATAGGATCTCCGGTTAAATAGTTATAATACTTTTGTTCGGGATTTTTATTCTTCCTTCTTCCTTCTTCTTTCTTCCTTCTTACTTCCACTATATGTTACGAATAACCGAAATAAAACTCCCCCTAGATCATCCTCAAGATGCGATCGCCGATGCCCTTCTCAAAAAGCTGCAAATTCCCCCCGAAGAATTGCTCAGCTATTCCATCTTCAAGCGCAGCTATGATGCTCGTAAAAAAGCAGAAATCCTCCTTGTCTATATTGTGGATGTAGAGACGACACAGGAAAAGCAACTTCTCCAACGCTTCAAAAAAGATCCTCATGTGATGGTAACACCAGACACGAGTTATCGCTATGTAGCCAAAGCCCCCAGCAATTTGACGATTCGCCCCATTGTGATTGGTACAGGGCCCTGCGGTATGTTTGCAGGTCTGATGTTGGCACAAATGGGGTTTCGCCCTATCCTTTTAGAACGCGGAAAAGCTGTGCGCGATCGCACGGCTGATACTTTTGGATTTTGGAAGAAAAAAGCAGAATTCAACCCTGAATCTAACGCTCAGTTTGGCGAAGGTGGTGCGGGTACTTTTTCCGATGGCAAACTCTACAGCCAAGTTAAAGATCCTCAGCATTATGGACGCAAGGTGCTGACGGAACTTGTGAATGCGGGAGCTTCACCAGAAATTTTATATATTAATAAACCGCATATTGGCACGTTCAAACTGGTGGGAATTGTCCAAAGTGTACGCGCCCAAATTGAATCATTAGGCGGAGAAATTCGGTTTCAAACTCGTGTAGAAGATATCCACATCGAAAATGGAAAAGTGCAGGGACTTACCCTCGCTAGCGGAGAATATATTGCTAGTAATTATATAGTTCTGGCGGTGGGACACAGCGCCCGCGATACTTTTGAAATGTTGTTTTCGCGCGGAGTTTACATCGAGGCTAAACCTTTTTCCATTGGTTTTCGGGTGGAACATCCCCAAACTATCATCGATCGCTGTCGTTTTGGCGATCGCGCGGGCCATAAGCTTTTGGGTGCCGCCGATTACAAACTGGTTCACCATTGCCAAAACAATCGTTCTGTGTATAGTTTCTGTATGTGTCCCGGTGGTTTGGTAGTGGCGGCTGCGTCAGAACCGGGGCGACTTGTTACTAATGGGATGAGTCAATATTCTCGCAATGAACGCAATGCTAACAGCGGGATTGTGGTGGGTATCACGCCGGAGGATTATCCCGGTCATCCCTTAGCAGGAATTGAGTTTCAACGTCGCTTAGAAGAACGGGCATTTGAGTTAGGAGGTGGCACTTACAACGCCCCTGGGCAGCTTGTGGGTGATTTTTTGGCAAATCGCCCTTCCACGGCGCTAGGCAGCGTGCAGCCGTCTTATACGCCGGGAGTTGTGATGACTGATTTGAGCGAAAGTTTGCCCGATTATGCGATCGCAGCTATCCGCGAAGCACTTCCGGCTTTTGACAAACAGATTAAAGGATTTGCGATGGATGATGCGGTTTTGACTGGGGTGGAAACGCGCACTTCTTCACCAATTCGGATTAAACGCAAGGAAGATTATCAGAGTTTGAATACAGAAGGCCTTTATCCTGCTGGGGAAGGTGCAGGATATGCGGGTGGAATCCTGTCGGCGGGAATTGATGGGATTAAGGTGGCGGAGGCGGTTGCTTTGAGCATATTGCGATCTGTAAATCACAAAGTTTGAGGCTGGATCAACCAACTGCAAATTCGGTGTATTGTCGGACATGAGGTGCATGATACGCCAGCACAATTTCCTGGGATGGGACACCTCGTGCTACTAACTGATCGGCGATCGCTTCTTCAGTCCCGTCATGCTGCACCCAAATTTTCCCATCTTTAATATCTACATGAATCACACAGCCATAAATCCGAGTGCTACCGTTTTTCCAACCCACATTTACAAGTTGATAGCGATCCTTTACCAGATCGAAAATCGTCTCGCTGGAAACTGGATCGCTAGGCGATCGTCGCTGGGATCGCTCAGTTAGCAACTCCTGAATATATTGACGATACAAACTTACTTTATCCATTGAGAAATCTCCTCTTTTTCGGTATCGTAAACTAAAAGCGGAATTTGATTGCGTTCAATCACCCTTTGAATAAATGAGTATTTGAAAAATCTTTTGTAAATATCTAATGGAATTGCCAAGTAAAGAGTTCTATCGGGATCGTCATCTTCTAATGCAATCCGATAGTTAATAAATTGTCCCACTGCGGTATGAAATTCTGAAATCGTCGAGGGTGCCAAAAACGTTTTGATTTCAACCGCAATTTTTTCATTATCCTTTGTCGCTGCTAATAACTGTTCTGCACCCAGATCGATATAAAAATCAACAAATCCCAGATCGATATGATAAGGATCATGAGTAATTGTCCAATCCTGATTTTGGAGGGCAGTCTTGACGAGTTCATGAAACTTATCTTTAGCTGGCCTATTTAAACGATGGCTAAGCCCGATCGAATTTCCGTATCGGTATACTCCGGCGTCCAGCCTTCTTGCGTGGTAAAATAGCGCACCGCTTTAATTTTCCGGGCTGCTGTCAAATAAAACCAGTGTTCTGTATTCGCCGGCACGTTGATAAATTCTTCCGGCTGCACAGTGAGTTCGACTTGGCTACCGTCGGGCCGCACGAAGCCGAAAATGCCCTCGCCTGCTACGATATAGCGGACTTCATCATCGGCGTGGATGTGGCACTTGTTGAATTTGGACAGCAAGGTGTCGAGGTTGGGAATGTCTGGGTGCAGTACAATTAAGTCTCGCGATTGATAGCCTGCCGTTTCCTTGAGTTGTTGAAAGTAGCCGTCGAGGCCTTGCAGCACTTGCTCTTTTTGATTGTCGTCAAGAGCATCTTTAGCTAACAAATTTTGAATTTCAGCGCTGTCACCCACGGGCCAGCGGTTGAGTTGAATGTTTAAGGAAGCGAGTTCTCGGGTAATGTCGCTTTGTTGAGTGTAGGTTGTACCGTTTTCGAGTTGCAGGATAGCCATTTTTGCACGTTCCAATTTTTGGGTGAGGCGATACACAGGCACTGTGAAAGATGTTTGTCGATCGCGCCTGTACCAGAACCACAATTTTAACGCTAATTTGAACAGGCTTTCCGGCCTGTTCCACAACAGTTCAATATTTGTCGCGATAATATTGATAAGTCAGGCGCCAGCTAGCACCCGCTGCGATCGGCAATACTGATATCTTAAATGTAACTTTTGCAACAACTATGCCTACTTATACGGGAATTTCTAGCGAAGCATTTCAACATCCCCTCGATCGCCAAGCTGAGGAAGCGCTGCGAAGCGTGCCTGGATTTGACTTAATTGCCAGCAAATTTGTAGAATTTATCTACGAACGACCGCAATTCGTTTACCTAATGGGAAATAGCATTCAAGTCGGCCCACGCCAATATGCCAGCATTTATCATATATTTCGCGAGTGCGTGCAGGCTTTAGATGTTTTTCCAGAACCAGGTTTGTTTGTTTCTCAGAATCCCTCAGTTAACAGCTATGCCCTGGGAAAAAACCAGCCTTATGTAGTATTAAACACTGGTCTTTTAGACTTGTTGGACGAGGCGGAACTGCGGGTAGTCTTGGCTCACGAGTTGGGACACATTAAATGCGGCCATCCAACTTTAAATCAAATGGCGATGTGGGCGATGAGCGTGGCATCGACAATTGGCGAGATGACTTTCGGGCTGGGAAATATGGTCGGTAGCGGTTTAATTTTCGCTTTTTACGAGTGGCGTCGCAAGGCTGAATTATCGGCAGACCGGGCGGCTTTGTTGGTAACAGATGACTTGAACAGTGTGATGAAGACGATGATGAAACTTGCGGGAGTTAGCAGTAAATATGCTGACCAATGCAGTTTGCAAGAATTTATCCGCCAGTCTGACAACTATCAAGAGCTCGATCGAGACAATCTCAACCAAGTGTATAAGTTTTTACTTTACAACGGCGGCCAAGGTGTGATGCTGAGTCACCCTTTCCCGGTGGAACGGCTGCGATATTTGCGAGACTGGGCCAGTTCCGAGGAATACCGCCAAATTAAGCTAGGAAACTACAAGCGGGCTGTAGCTGAAGGTGCGGTTGATGTGAAGTCGCAAACGCCTAACAGTGAGACGGAGGCTTTGCGCCGTCAGATTGAAGAGTTGCAGCGGGAGATCGATCGGCAAAAATCAAAGCGAAACTAAGTTTAAATTCCTCGTTCCCAGGCAGAGCCTGGGAACCAGCTAAATGTTTGTTGAAGATTTACCGGATTTGAGGGAGGGAGAAACGTAAAAGGAAGGTAGGCCAGTCAGAGACTTACTCGCAACTCGCCTCCAATCTAAAAACTGTCCCCTCCTTTCGGAAATCTGTATCTGGGGAGGTGTAGTTTAAATCAAGAGAAGCTTATAAATCAACGGGGCTAAAAAAAATGATTATTGATAACGCAATGAATACTAACAAGCCAACTTCTAATTTTTTCGGCAATGTGGGAAAAGTCGCGATCGCCCTGACTCTTCTGGCTGCCGGCATGGCATTTACAAATCCTGGGAGAGATCAATACCTAACTTATGCTTCCGGCGTACTCCAAACCGAGTTGGAAAACACTGTGTGCAAAGATTCTCGCGTGCCGAAAGCTTTGGGCGGCATTACAGATACTTTGATCGGCAGTTGCAAGAATTTGCTGACTTCGCAGCGGGGCACGATCGAAAGCTTGCTCGACAATACAACGCAGCGTCAAAACTTAGGTGTGGTCAGTATTTACACCACTGAATTAGGCAAAAAAAGCTATCAAACGGTTGGAGCTTTTGGTAATTTTGTTACCCTGCCACCGAGTTCTGAAAATGCTCAAAATTAGAGTCAAATTAAGTTCAATTGTTGAAACCGGGTTTTGTAGAAAGCCCGGTTTTTGCTTACGTAATTCTCTCTCAGTAAATCTCAATAACTTCGGAGAGCGGTAGCACCTCTTTTTAATGAGGCCCGCTATTAGAGACAAAATATTAAGTTTTCTTAAAGAAGAAATGTTATTGTGCCACTTAATATTAACATTAACGCTATAAAGTTTGATGTTTAACAAATAAGTAGATGGCAATGCAATTAAGTAAGGGTGAGAGATTTAATATCTCTAAAGAAGCGCCCGGTTTAAAAAAAATGGCGATCGCCCTCGGTTGGCAGGTGACAGAGGCAGGACAAAGCTACGAGATTGATGTCTCTGCTTTTATGCTAGGTGCTGACGGCAAAATACCTAACGATAAATATTTGATCTTTTACAATAATTTGCAATCCTTTGACAATTCGGTACTGCAAGTGATTCGGGATAAAAACAACCGAAATCAAGAGAATAAAACTATTTACGGCGTTATCTTAAAAAGAGTTAATCCTGAAATTGAGGAAATAACTTTTGTTGTCACTATTGACGAAGCCGATAAAATCAAGGCAAATTTTAGCAATATCAAAAATGCTTTTATCAAAATTATCAATTTGGATACGGGAAGCGAACTTGTTCGGTATGAATTAAAAGAGAATTTTTCGCGAGAGACTGCTGTAGAATTTGGTCGTTTGTATAGAAAGAGTGGAGAGTGGAGGTTTCAGGCGGTAGGAGCAGGATATCAGGCAGGATTGCAGAGTTTTGTTGACAAGTATTGCAGCTAAAGTAGTAATAATATTGCTCCAACTACTAACGAGTGGGCAGCGGCAACCGCAGATAATTTGCAGTTGCCGGTTTGGGAGTTGGAGGTGGAGTCAGAACCGGAAGCGGAACAGTCTAGTCTGGAGCTTTTGGTAAATTTGTTACCTTGTTACCTAGTTCTGAAAATGCTCAAAAGTAGGGTCAAATTAAGTTAAATTGTAGAAATCGGTTTGGGAGAAAGCAAGATTTTAAATTACGTAATTCTACTTAAGTAAATCTCAATATATTCAGATACAGGGAGCACATATTTTTAATCAAGCCCGCTATTAAAAGCAAAATATTAAGTTTTATTGAAGATAAAGATTATCCGGTGACTTAATATTAAGATAAACACTATAAAGTTTGATATTTAACAAATAAGCAGATGGCAATGCAATTAAGTAAGGGTGAGAGATTTAATATCTCTAAAGAAGCGCCCGGTTTAAAAAAAATGGCGATCGCCCTCGGTTGGCAGGTGACAGAGGCAGGACAAAGCTACGAGATTGATGTCTCTGCGTTTATGCTAGGTGCTGACGGCAAACTACCTAACGATAAATATTTTATTTTTTACAATAATCTGCAATCCTGCGATGGTTCGGTGCTGCAATCGATTCCTGAGAAAAACAACCGAGGTCAAGAGAATAAGAGTATTTACGGCGTTATTTTAGAGAAAATCAATCCTGAAATTGAGGAAATAACTTTTGCCGTCACTATTCACGAAGCAGATAAAATCAAGGCAAATTTTAGCAATATCAAAAATTCTTTTATCAAAATTACCAATTTGGATACGGGAAGCCAACTTGTTCGGTATGAATTAAAAGAGAATTTTTCGCGAGAGACTGGTGTAGAATTTGGTCGTTTGTATAAAAAGAATGGAGAGTGGAGATTTCAGGCGGTAGGAGAAGGATATCAGACAGGATTGCAGAGTTTGGTTGACAAGTATTACAGCGGAAATAGCAATAATATTGCTCCCATTAGTAGGGAGTTGACAGCGGGAACAGCAGCAGATGATTTGCAGTTGCCTGCTTGGGATTTGGAGGTGGATTCAGAACCGGAAGGGGAACAGTCTCGTCAGACTCGAAGGGTACAGCAATCACGAATTAACAATCAAGTTAATAATTCGCGAAGCCGCAAAATACCCGCAGCTTTATTAGCAGGTTTAGGGGTTTTGGTGTTGGGAACAAGTGTAGGGACGATCGCCTTTATGCGATCGGCAAATGAAACGCTGAAGCAAGCGAAAATACGGGCAGTTGAAACGCAGAATGCAGGGAAAGCCACCGATGTAAATCTGCTCAGAAGTTTCGATAAACGACTTAAAGAAACGCTCGCGAATTTAGAGAAAATTCCTAACTTCCCCGGCTTTGGGTATCAGCAAGCTAGAGCAGATTTACTTAAACTGCGCCCCAGTTTGGTTCCTGTACAGCAAAACTTACAGGCGGCAGAAAGTCTAGCAACGGCTCAAAAATTGGCGATGGAAGCTGCTGTGGTTGTGCAAAAACCGCCTCATCCGATCGAAGTTTGGCAGCAGTCGCAAAGTAAATGGCAACAGGCGATCGCACTTTTAGAAGCGATCGATTCACGTACACCTGTTTATAATCTAGCTCAAAATAAGTTATCTAATTACCGAGCCAATCGCGCTGTTATCAGTCAAAGAGTTGCGATCGCTCAAAAAGCGGCAAATTTCAGCAACCAAGGTTCTTTGAAAGTTCAAAAGGGAGATGTTCCGGGGGCGATCGCAAATTTTACTCAGGCTTTAGCGTTGAATCCGAACATACCTCAAGCTTACCTCGGATTGGGGATTGCTACTGGCCAACAGGGAAACAAGCAGCAGGCAATTTACAATTACGATCGAGCGCTGCAATTTAATCCTAACTTGGCAGAAGCTTATTTCGGTCGCGGTCAAGCATACTATGAATTGGGAAACAAGCAAAAGGCGATCGGGGATTACGAACAAGCTATTCGCGTTAATCCTAATTATGGTTTGGCTTATTTGGAACGAGGTGCTATTCGCTGTATGTTGGGAACAAAATCGCAAGCAGTAGCAGATTTTCAACAAGCGGGAGAACTTTTCTCAAAGCAAGGAGACGGAAATAATTACAAACTAGCACAAAGCTTTATTAAAGATTGTCAAGAACCGAGTGTACAGGCTGCAATCTGCGATTATCGAAGGAACATAGACTCCTTCGGCCGAGCCTGCGGTCGATCTGTTAATGTTCCGATTATAATTAGAAGAAAATCGGCGATCGATACCTCAAACTCTGAGTCTACTGATGTTAAAAGCAGTAGCAGCGTTGAAAAAATCTCGCCTGCAAATTCTGATAGCAGCAGTACAAGAACTCGCAGCAGGAGAAGAAGTAAAAGGTAAACGGCTGTTGCATTAGTTAGTAGATGACAAAATCTGCTGGTAAGCATCGATGGTTTGTTGGGCGATCGCCTCCCAGTTATAATGCTTTTTGGCATACTCTTGACCGTTCAATCCCCGCCGTTGGCGCTCCTGTGGATTGAGAAGTGCTGATTTGATTGAATTGGTGATCGCCCCTATTTCCAAAGGTTCTACCCAACCAGCTTCTGCTTGCTGTATGTCTTCCGCAATATGTATGCGATCGGAAATGGCGACAGGTACACCCGCGGCCATTGCTTCTGCTACAGCAATGCCAAAGTTTTCGTAATAAGAAGGCAATACAAATAAGTCGGCTTTTGTCAATAGTTCAACTTTTAAATCACCGCTCACAAAGCCAGTTATTGTTGTGTATTTTGCTAAGCTTGAATTGTGAATTTGTACTTTAATTTGTGTTTCATAATCAGCATCTTGGGGATTTGAACCAGCTAAAATAAAGTGAAACTCTATGCCAGATGCCCAAATACTTTCTAATGCTGGAATTAACAAATCAAGCCCTTTTTTAGGTTCAATTCGCGACATAAATAAGATAATTGGCACTTGAGATTCTCGCAATCTCTTAGGAAACAAACCTGCTGTCACCCCCAATGGAATCACCAAATCCCGTGGCACATGCATCTTGCCTGTGCTGCCCAAATCCCGTGGCACAGGCATCTTGCCTGTGAAGTCCAAATCCCGTGGCACAGGCATCTTGCCTGTGGAGTCCAAATCCCGTGGCACAGGCATCTTGCCTGTGAAGTCCAAATCCCGTGGCACAGGCATCTTGCCTGTGGAGTCCAAATCCCGTGGCACAGGCATCTTGCCTGTGGAGTCCAAATCCCGTGGCACAGGCATCTTGCCTGTGGAGTCCAAATCCCGTGGCACAGGCATCTTGCCTGTGCTACCCAAACCAAATCTTTCTGAGATTTTAGCCTCTTCTTTACTTGTGAAATGAATTGCAGCAGCACCTGCTAAATTAGGGCGTTCTAAAAGCGTGGCATAAATCTGTTTCAAGCGCTTTTTTTTCTGCAAATCGGCAGGGTCAAGCATACCGCAGGGACGCATAATATATGGCAAATGATGATATCTTGCAATTGTAGCCGCGAGGGTAGTTACTGGTGAGAAAAGAGCGTGAATGTGAGCCAAGTCAAACTGTCGCGCGTTTTCATTTAACCACTGCAATAACGAGAGAGAAAACTTATATCTACGAAACGGAGAACAGCGGAAATAAATAATTTGATAACCGCTTTGTTTTATTGGTTGATTTAAAGGAACATCTAAAGGAAGTTGACCGATATCTCCGTTAGAATCTGTGGTGATAATTGTGACATCGATGCCTTGGGAAGCGAGGGCCGCAGAAAGTCCGAGTACCATTTGACTCGGCCCGCCGTAGACGAGGGAAATTGAGGGGATAATTTGGAGAATTCGCATGGTTAGCACTTGGTGTTAGCTGAGGTAGCTGGTTGTGTTATTATAGAAAGAATTGCAAAATTTGCACGTTATACTAATTTAGGCGATCGGAGGCAAGTTATGCTGATTGGATTCAGCGTCGGCAACTACAAATCTTTTAAAGAAACTGTCACCCTCAGCCTGGTAGCTTCGTCAATTACTGAGGAAGACAAAGAGCTGGATGAAAATAATGTATTCCCAATTAATGATAAGTTAAGCTTACTCAAAAGTGCTGCTATTTATGGAGCTAACGCCAGTGGTAAGAGCAACATTGTTGCTGCTATTAACTTTATGAAATGGTTTGTCCTCAACTCATCCAAAGAAACGCAAGTTTCAGACGCGATCGATATTGAAGCATTCAGGCTAAGTACGGAGACAGAAAAAGAGCCGTCTTTCTTTGAAATCGTTTTTCTACTCGAAGGCAAAACTTTTAGGTACGGTTTTGAGGTGAACGCGCGGGAAGTTGTTTCTGAGTGGCTATTTCAAGCTGATGACAGTGAAGAAAAAATGCTTTTTGAACGGGATTTTGATAATTATATATTAGATGATTTCCCAGAGGGACAAGGCATTAGCGATAAAACCCGAAGTAATGCTTTATTTCTTTCTGTAGTCGCACAATTTAATGGTAAAATTTCTGGCAAAATATTGCTGTGGTTCAGTAAAACTTTGCAATTGATATCAGGCTTGCAAGATACACAATACCGCGAGGAAACTTTAGAGTCTTTTGAGAACGATCGCCACAGACATGATATTATTGAATTTATCAAGAAATTAGACTTAGGGATTGCTGATATTCAAATCAAAAAGTATATTTCCCAGAAAACCGCTATGTTCGGTATATATGAAGTAGGCGTGAAAACAGTTCACCCGAAATATGATGCTGACGGTAAGCGAACTTCGATCGAATCATTCGATATCGAAACGCATGAATCCGAGGGAACAAACAAACTATTTGCATTAGCAGGCATTCTCCTGGATACTTTAAGGACAGGAAAAATTTTATTAATTGATGAACTTGATGCCAGACTTCATCCGCTGATTACTCGCGAATTAATCTGCTTATTCAATTCTAACGAGACTAATCCGCACAACGCACAGCTTATATTCACTACACACGACACAAACTTGCTCAGTAGTAAAAGTTTTCGCAAAGATCAAATATGGTTTACCGAAAAAGACAACAAAGGCGCTACTGATTTGTACTCTTTGGTAGAGTATAAAGTCGGAAAAGATGCCTCATTCGAGCGCGATTACATTATCGGCAAGTATGGCGCTATCCCTTTTATTGGTAATTTTAAAGAACTAATAGGTGAACTTCATGAATAAAAAAAGTTCGTCTAGAAGAACAAATATTGATTACTACAATAGAAAGGTTAAAACTAGAAGATGGTTTTTAATCGTGTGCGAAGGTGAGAAAACAGAACCCAACTATTTTAGAAGTTTCCCGGTAGACACAAATGTAATTAAGCTGGATATCAAAGGAGAAGGAAAAAATACGAAGAGTTTAGTAGAAAAAGCTATTGAGTTAAAAAACGACACAGAATCCGACGAAAAAGACCGATTTTGGTGCGTGTTCGATCGCGATAAAAACCCTAAAAATCCTAACGACTCGCAAAATTTTAATTCAGCCATAACTCTTGCAAGAAATAACGGCATTGACGTAGCTTATTCAAATGATGCTTTTGAATTGTGGTATTTGCTGCACTTCCATTTTTATAATACGGGAATTTCTCGCCAGGATTATCAAAATATGCTAACCAAGTTATTGGGACACGAGTATAAGAAAAACAGCGAGACGATTTATGAGGAACTAAAAGACAAACAGCAGGATGCAATTAAACACGCCAAACGGCTTTTACAGGAATACGATCGCCCCAATCCTGAAACGGACAATCCTTCAACAACAGTACATTTGCTAGTCGAAGAACTTAACAGTTTTCTTCCTGATTGATGAGGAATTTTGGCAGTACATACATCTGATAATCAAAAGACCTCAAACACCCGGTTTCTTCGTATATTTCTCGTGACCGAAAGCATCCAGGATACAAGCCCGCGGATTCATCCGTCCAGAAATAAAAAACGTATATCCGATGAAACTTGCCGAACGTATTTATCCGTGGGGTCAAGGCTTCAATCTAAAATCTAAAATCTAAAATTTAAAATCGATTGACTCGTCGCAAAACTCGTAGAAAGCGGGTTTCTAGCCGCCCCATGCGTAAGCCCTGCAACTTTCACTGCAATAACGAGAGAGAAAACTTATATCTACGAAACGGGTAACAGCGGAAATAAATAATTTGATAACCGCTTTGTTTTATTGGTTGATTTAAAGGAACATCTAAAGGAAGTTGACCGATATCTCCGTTAGAATCTGTAGTGATAATTGTGACATCAATGCCTTGGGAAGCGAGGGCCGCAGAAAGTCTGAGTACCATTTGACTCGGCCCGCCGTAGACGAGGGAAATTGAGGGGATAATTTGGAGAATCCGCATGAGGGATAGTTATTTAAATCAACATACCAACATCTCCCATTACAAATTTAATTATCTGCAAAAGGCTGCCCGTCTAGCTGTTCAGCTTCCTCTCTTTTTGTTGCTGTAATTTGGGTATTGTGAGCCATTGTCTTGGAAAATTCATACATTTCACTGGCTTTGGCTTCCGCAGCTTTCACAATTTCCAGGATTTCCTGGAGTAGGCTTTCATCAGGTAATTGTTTCATGGCAATGCTTCTAATCTCTCCACTACTTTGTCAATCATAATTCTCGATTCGGGAGCCATCTTTAGCAAAGCTGCTAAATAATCTCCGGCTTTTTGAACATCTTCATCCGGCACACCAGCCATCAATACATTGCCCACAATGTGCTCTGCTTGTAAGCGAGTACCTGCTACGTTGAATTGAAAATTGGTGATGGAAGAAAAGTATTGCATCAGTATTTCATTCTGGGGAAAAAGAGACATGGCTCTTCTAAGTGCAAAAAGTCCCTGCGTTGCTTGGCGCTCGCTATCGTCTAGTACCTGGTAGAGCTCGTCAACCAAAGAGCGTATCTCGGAAGGAATAGACATTTACCAAAGTTATTATTTAACACTTGCATTATAGCTAAAAGTTACAACAATTCTTTGTAGAATTCCAACAACTGCTCAGCTAAAGCTTGATTAGTATAATTGCTCATCGCTCTATGATAACCCCGATCGCCCAAATCGGCCGCCAACTCCCGCCGCTCCATTAATTTCTGCAAACACTCTCGCAAAACCCCTGCATTTCCTTCGGGGAATAATAAGCCCGCATCGCCGATGACGTGGGGAATTTCCCCGCAGTCGGAACCAATAACCGGAATGTGACAAGCCATCGCTTCAATTAAAACGTGACCAAATTGTTCTTTCCAGCCCACAGTGGTCAAAGTTTTGAATTTATAGCTGGTTTGCGAGGGCAATACCAAACAGTTCATTAAGTTAATGTAAGGGGGAATTTCTTCGTGGGAAACGCTTTCTACCCAGATTATTCGGTCGCTGATTCCCCATTCAATACATTTTTCGGCGAGGTGCGTCCGCAATTTTCCTTGTCCTACTAACAGCCACTTCCAAGAATTTTTTTTCAACCCTGCCAAGGCTTCAGCTAAAGTCAACAATCCTTTTTCTTCGACAAATCGCCCTACAAATCCTACCACAAAATCGGTCTGTTCAATACCGAACCTGCGCGATAAATCAGCGTCTTTACCAGTGTGGCGAAACAAAGCTTCATCTACTCCGAGTTGTGGCATTACTTTTACCGCACCTTGATAGCCCCGCTGCCGCAAAATTTTAGCTCCATCTAGGTTGCCTGCAATAATTCCGTCGGTGTGCTGAAGATTGTAATTTTCTAAGACTGAAATCGGCCAATTTAATTGATAAGGCAAATTCCACCAAGTAAATAATATATTTTTGGCTTGCATTTTGAGCAGTTTGTTTAGTAGAATCAACTGAGCGCAAGCAATAGATTTTGAACCTTGTTCAACTTGAATTATCTGCGGTTTAATTTTCTGCAGAACTTCAATTAAATCTGTACCAAAAGTTAGCAAGCCTTGATTATTTTGACTAAAGTTGGAGACGGGGACTACTTTAAATGAGCCTTTTTGATAAAATTGCGTTTCTATAATTTTATTTTGTACGCCTCCCGGTTTCCAACGCTGCGGCACTACAACTGTTACTTCAATATCGGGTTCTAGGTTGGCTAATATCTTGAATTTTTCCCGATTAATGTCCACAATATAGGTGTGACTAGCCACGAGAATTCTCATTTATTGGGAAGGGCGAATGGGGAATAGGTAATTATTGATTATTAATCTTGTCTTGATGGCTATAACTTTGTCCATCATTCCACAGAGATTGAATTACTGTATTTATAGCACTGAGAAAACCCAGGATATAAAAAGCAAATCTAGTTATAATTTTAATAGGCGAGGCGCTTTTATAACAAGGTGGATTTCCCAAAACGTGGCAGTCAAAGAGTTTGGCAAAAAATCGCAGGCATTGAAAGGCTGTTAAATTTTTCAATCCCATGAGGAAATGGTTGTGATAAAATGTGATTTGATACTCGATCGATCGCGTGCTGACATCGTGACAGCCCCCGCTCTCTTCCCCCAAGTGAACTAAACAGGCATTGGGATCGTACCAAATTTTCATGCCAGTCGATCGCAATCTCAAACAAAAATCCGACTCCTCCCGCACCGCACTCCCTGCAAACCGCTCGTCAAACCTCAGCCCGCATTCGGCAAAAACCTGCCGGCGAAAAGACATATTACAGCCTCTAGCCGATAGCACCTGCTGGGGTTTGACTGTATGCACCAAATCGATAAAATACCAGGCAATGCCAGCATCCATAGCTTCTGAGGGCAAATATTCGATCGCCAAATCGCCTCCAGAATTATCGAGTTTCATTCTGTCAAAAACCCTGCCCGCCACACATCCCACATCGGGTTTTTCTAAATAATTGTCAGCGTGAGCCGCCAAAAAACCATCTGGCAATTGTACATCATCATCAATAAATAAAATAATTTCTCCAACTGCGCGCCGCACTGCATAATTTCGAGCCGCCGGTAAACTCGCCCAATCTACTCTAAACCAGCGAATTTGGCCAGCATTTGCCAATTCCTCTAAATAAACTTGAGTTTCCGATTCGTGGGTGCGAGTTTGATCAATTACCAGCACTTCAAAATTCGGGTAATTTTGCCTAATCGCATCAGCCAATGTCTCTCGCAGAGGTTGCTCGCGGTTGTAGGTAGGTATCACAACAGAAATCATCATCACACAATTGAGTGAAAATAAAGTTAAGGGTAGGCAGGATGCCTGCCCCCCTCGTTATTTTTGGAGAAGTTGATTAAAACTCGAAATTAATAGTTAGAAATTTTGATTTATGAATTTTGAATTAAAAGATTTCAACTCAAAACTCAAAACTCAAAATTCAAAAGTTCTAGCACTTCCCCATTTCCATCAGATAGCGATGTGTTGCTGAACGGCTAAAACTAAATTTTCAGTCCAGAAATTAGCCAATTCGGCGCTGGCCGCTTCCACCATAACTCGGATTAGCGGTTCAGTGCCAGAAGCGCGAACCAAAACCCGTCCCTGTTCTCCCATTGCTGTTGTAGCACGATCGATCGCACTTTGCATTGCCTCGCACTCGTGCCATTTCAGGCGTTTTTCGCGATCGTCCACCCGAATATTTCGCAACAACTGCGGATAAGTTTGGAAACTGCCACTTACCAATTGTGCCAAAGATTCCCCGGACTGGCGCACCAGCGAAGCCAAATGCAAAGCTGTCAGCAAACCGTCGCCGCTGACACCATAATGCGGACAAAGAATGTGTCCAGACTGTTCGCCGCCCAACATCGCACCAGTGCGCTGCATTTCAGCGTGAACGTACTGATCTCCCACGTTTGTTCTAGTTAGTTTGCCCCCCAATTCTTCCCAAGCTCGCTCGAAGCCGAGGTTAGCCATTACAGTAGAAATAATTAAATTGGATGGTAACTGTTCGGAGTCGCGCAACTGCCGGCCCCACAGATAAAGAATGTAATCGCCGTCAATCGTTCGCCCTTGGTTGTCAACACACAAAACTCGATCGGCATCGCCGTCAAAAGCAAAGCCCAAATCGGCATTGTGTTCCAAAACAGCCGCTTGCAAACTGTCGAGATGAGTAGAACCGCAGTTAACATTAATACGATCGCCATCAGGAGAGTCGTGCAAACAGATAACATCCGCCCCCATTTGCGCGAACACCGCCGGCGCCAAACCCGCGGCCGCCCCCCAAGCCAAATCCAAAACTATCCGCATTCCCTCCAAATTCATCTGTTGCAGCGAATCACAGAGCGAAGTGGCATAATCTTTAACCAACTCAGACCGATGGTAGTGGTGTCCCCAACCCAAGCTAGAAATTGGAACCTTTGCCCCTCGGATTCCCGCTTCGATTTGTTCCTGCAACTGCTGCGACAGCTTCGATCCGTTTGAGCCGAAAAATTTAATGCCGTTGTCTTCTGGGGGATTGTGAGAAGCCGAAATCATCACTCCGCCGACCGACTCCGAAACGCTTGCCAGATAAGCAACGCAGGGAGTGGGACACAATCCCAAATTCCACACTTCCAAACCGGCGGCCGTCAAACCCGCTGACAGTGCCATTGCCAGCATATCGCTGGAATTCCTGCTGTCTTGTCCCAAAATCACAGGGCCCTGGTTGGGGGAATGTTGCCGTAGAACTTGTCCAGCCCAGAAGCCCACTTGCAGGGCTAGGGGTGCATTCAGCAATTCTCCAACTTTCCCGCGAATGCCGTCTGTGCCGAAGAGTTTGGTATTGGGCAGGGGGAGGCTATCTCCCAGCAGAATCGTATCGCGTTTGACTGGCTGTACCGAGTTAGCAGCCGGAAACTCGCTGCCACGAGGGCGCGAAGGTGTCTGAACCATATTCACTCCTTTAGGAATATTCACACTCACACTTTGGGTTCATGTTACAACTGAAAGTCTTTATTTTCAGCCTAAACTCCATTTATTTCGTCGATTGCTTTGGCAACTTGCTCTGACAACCTACGCCCAAAGCTTAACTTCATCGGAAAAATTTGTATTGTATCCAAGGGAAAAACTTTTAGTACCGGGGCGCGCCAACGCCATGAAACCGGGTTTCTTTCTGCGTCGAGGAGTGAGGCTGCTGCTGTTTGAGGCTGTCAGCCACTGCGTGTGTAGAAGGTTAATGCTGTATTGCCGTATATTTTATGGCGGCAAATTTCTAGGCCGGAAATCGGTTGTATCGATCGCTCCGGGCTGTGTTCGATCGCGATTTCGCCGAGGAGTGCTAGCATTTCTTGGCTGGCGATCGTGTTTAACACAGGTTCGTACAAGTCGCTGGCGTAGGGCGGATCGAAGTAAATGCGATCGAACTGCTGCCCCGCTAGTGTTGCCAATTTCGCCGTCGCGTTTCCCCGCAGTATTTGGAATGTTTGGGATGAGTCTGCTACTTGCTCCCAGTTTTCGCGGATAATCGCACAAGCTTTCGCCGACTGTTCGATGCCTGTGACACTCGCGGCTTGACGACACAAAGCTTCTGCACCCATCGAACCGCTGCCGGTACAAATGTCAAGCCATCTGCAATGTGCGATCGTCCCTTGCCAAATATTAAATAAAGCTTCTCTGACTCGCGAAGGTGTAGGGCGAGTTGCGAGTCCCGGCAGGGTTTTGATTTGGCGATTGCCACTGATTCTTAAAGTCATTTAGGAAGAAGGAAGTTCGGCAACGGATTTTGTAACGGATGTAACGGATGTAACTCACATCTTGCACCATTCTCAAGAACAGGCTTTTCGGCCCGTTCCACAAAGAGTGAATTTTCTTGTGGAACAGGCCGAAAAGCCTGTTCCTAAACAAGTAATTGAGAATGGTGCAACATATCAGATGTAACGGATTTCAGGAAGAGGCAATAAGGAAGAAGACTTTTAAAAATGTCAAACCCGGTTTCGGCAATCTACCGGGTTTTTTAAGACTCATGCCACCTAAGCAGGTACTTTTTCCCTCACCAGACTGACAAAATTTGACAGCATTTGCAATCCCGTACTCGAAGACTTTTCCGGGTGAAACTGCACGGCCATCAAATTGTCTTTAGCTATAGCCGCCGTCACGTTTTGACTACCGTGAGTCACAATTGCCGATCGCACTTCCAAATCAACTGGATCGACATAATAAGAATGCACGAAATAAACCCAAGGATCAGACGGTAAATTTTCCCACAGCGGCAAATCCGGCCCAGGAAATTCCAATTGATTCCATCCCATGTGGGGAATTGTCAAACCAGGTTCCGAGCGAAATCGGCGCACTTTTCCGGCAATAACGCCCAATCCCGGTTCTACGCCTTCTTCGGAACTTTCAAACAGAATTTGCAAACCCAAACAAATGCCTAAAAAAGGTTTTCCCGATGCGATCGCCCTTTTTATCGGTTCTATCAAATTGCGCGATCGTAAATTCTGCATTGCCGGGTCAAACGAACCAACTCCCGGCAAAACCACCGCATCAGCCTGCTCGATTATAGCAGGAGAATCTGTAATTTTTGGCACTGCACCCACATTTTCCAAGCCTTTACAGACCGAGTGCAGATTGCCCATGTCATAGTCCACTACTGCAATGACAGACATTGACTTACTTGCCTTATATTATCAATATCAGTATTATTGCATACAATTAGTCATTAGTCATTAGTCATTAGTCAACAGTCAACAGTCAACAGTCAACAGTTAACAGTTAACAGTTAACAATCCCCCATCATTTATGACAACCAAAATCCTGCTAACCTCATTTGATACTTGGCTTCCACATCAGCAATCCAACTCTTCGGACGACTTATTAGCCAAGATTTCCCAGAGAAAATCTTTGCCTGATTCCCTGATTTTTTTGAGGAAACTGCCAGTAGATTTCCAGCTAGCACCGAATTTGGCGATCGCCCAAATCAACCAACTCCAACCCGACACTATTATCTGCTGCGGCATGGCCGAAAGTCGGCAAAAATTAACCGTAGAATCCTGCGCTTGCTGCGATAGCGACATTCTGAAAACCGCAGTTAATCTCGAACCGCTAGTCGCTGATTTAGCTGCAACAGAAATCAGTCACGAAGCCGGAAAATTTGTTTGCGAAGCCCTGTATTATGCAGTTTTAAAACACCTTGCAGATTCTCAACTTAGCACCAAATGTATTTTCGTACACGTACCAATTTTGACCGAAGAAAATGCCGACAAAATTGTCGCCGATTTTTTATTAATTTTAACTCGCCTCCCTTAACAACTGACAACTGACAACTGACAACTGCCAGTTGCCAACTGCCAGAGGTCTTTAGCCGCCGTAATTCCAACCGGTGCTTTCTAGCAGCAACGGATTGCCTTCTCGGTGGACGCCGGCTGCCAAAACTTCTCCCACATAAACCGTGTGATCCCCGTGTTCCACAGCCCCGACAACTTTGCACTCGATGTAACCCAGAGAATCCGAGATAATCGGACAACCAGTTTCCGCGCCCGGATAAAATTCTACATCCTCAAATTTATTGCCAACGCGGCGCTGCTGCTTGAAGAATTTCTGGGCTAATTCTTTCTGTCCCGCTTCTAGGAAACTCAAAGCAAAGACACCGCTGGCTTTGATCATGGCGTGGGATTTGGAGTCTTGCTTGACGCAGTTGACAACTAAGGGAGGGGTAAAGGAAGATTGCATCACCCAGCTAGCGGTGAAACCGTTGACTTCCTCCCCGTCTTTGACACCGCAGATGTACAATCCGTGAGGGATTTTCCGCAAGATGGTCTTTTTAGCTTGTTCGTCTAGCACGGGCTTACCTGTTCGATCGATAATTCTACATCGCCCAGTTTACCTTTTGGAGGGCCCACAAACCCAACTGTCTTCAGGGCTATTCGCTAATATTGCCTTTTTCGATCCCAAACTTGACACCAGTTTTAAGTCAAAATTAACAACTCACAACTATCAAGAAACTCCATACTTTTTAAACCAATCTTGCATCCGTTTCCAAGCATCCTCAGCTTCTTTTTCCCGGTAACTGGGGCGATAGTCGGCGTTAAAAGCGTGCGGCGCATCTGGATAAAGCACAATTTCCGAACCACTGCTGCCAGTTTTGAGAACTTCCTGCATTTTCTCAACTGTATCGTTGGGAATTCCCTCGTCTTTGCCGCCGTAAAGCCCCAAGACAGGCACTTTCAAACTGGCTGCAATGTCGATCGGCTGTTTGGGAGTTAAAGCCGTAGAATCGCCAACCAAACGCCCGTACCAAGCCACTCCAGCTTTGACTTTCGGGTTATGGGAAGAGTACAGCCAAACAATTCTGCCACCCCAGCAAAATCCTGTAATTCCCAACTTATTAATATTGCCTTTTCCTGACTTTTGTGCCCAATCTACGGTTGCATCTAAATCGGACATAACTTGCTCGTCAGGAACTTTCGAGACAACTTTACTCCTAATTTCTTGAATGTCGGTCATTTTAGAAACATCACCTTGACGGGCAAACATTTCTGGGGCGATCGCTAAATAACCTAATTTTGCCAAACGGCGGCAAATATCTTGAAGGTGCGCGTGAACTCCGAAGATTTCTTGAATTACTAAAATTACTGGAAAATTGCTGCCGCTGGCTGGCATTGCTCTGTAGGCTGGAATTGAGCCGTCTTTTACGGGAATTTTTACCTCACCGGCAACTAAACCAGCAGCATCCGTATTGATAACGGCAGCCGCAATAGGATGAACTGCTAAGGTAAATCCGGCGCTTAATGCGGTGACAATGATAAATTGTCTGCGAGTTAAATCTTTCATCGGGAATGGGGAATGGGGAATGGGGAATGGGGCATTGGGCATTGGGCATTGGGCATTGGGAATTGGGCATTGCAACTGCCAACTGCCAACTGCCAACTGACTACTGACGGAAAAGCCGATCGTGATCTGGATGGTACAAGCGCGATCGCCCTTGTGCTGATTTTCCCAACGCCGGACTAATCACATACATTGTCGTTCTGAGCAAATTATTTTCGCGGGTAGCAACTGCCATTTTGTCAAGGGGAACTAGCACAATTTTTTCATCTGGCCAGCCCAACCGATAACAAATCGCTACCGGCAAATCAGATGGGTAATGTTCCATCAATTTAGCTTGAGCTTTTTCGACATGGCGGGCACTCAAATACAGGCACAAACTCGCTTGATGAGCCGCTAAACTCGCCAATTCTTCGCGTTCCGGTACTTCGGTTCTGCCGCTAATTCGCGTCAAAATAATTGTCTGCACAACTCCCGGAACTGTCAACTCAATTTTAAGTTTAGCCGCTGCAAGTTGGAAAGCGCTAATTCCCGGAATTACCTCAAAAGCAATTCCCTCTGAAGCCAAAGCTTGCATTTGTTCGCCAACAGCCCCGTAGAGACAGGGATCGCCGGAATGGAGGCGGACGACGCTTTTACCGGCCTGCACTCGTTGCACCATCAAAGGTACAATCTCTTCGAGGGTCTTATCCGCAGTTTGAATAACTTCAGCATCTGCGCGCACCCCCTGCAAAATTTGCTCTGGGACTAGCGAGTCAGCAAATAATATGACATCGGCTGCAGCCAGTAATTTTTGAGCCTTAACAGTCAACAAATCCGGGTCTCCCGGGCCTGCACCTACAATGTATACCCCTGGAATTAGGGATTTAATCTCTGTCAAACTCATGGCTGCTAAAAAATTTGCTAAATTTACGGACGCTTCCGGATGTACCTATTTTGGTTGGAAGTAAGAGATGGTAGATGCACCCTGGTTTTGAACCCTAGAGACTAACCTCTCTGGGGTTTTTTATTGATCCTCTGGGGATTTCTGAGTGATCTTTGCCCGATCGCTATTGGGGGAGACAACATCGGGTAAAGGTCGATCGAGCAAATAAAGCCAAGCTAACCCGCCCAACCCTAAAACAATCCCAGTCAAGCTTACCATCTGTGCCGTCCGCAGCGGCCCGAACATCAAACTATCAGTCCGCAACCCTTCAATCCAGACTCTACCGGAACTGTAAGCTGCGATATAAACCAAAAATAAAGCACCAGTTTTCAAGCGGATTTTGCCCTGCAAATCGCGAAAAAATAAAGTCAGAAGCAACCCAAATACTGTCAAATTCCACAGGGATTCGTAGAGAAATGTGGGGTGGAAGTATTCAAAATTAGCGTAGGCGGGCGGGCGACTGTTTGGCGGAATATAGAGTTTCCAAGGCAAATCCGTAGGACTGCCAAAAGCTTCGGAGTTAAAGAAATTTCCCCAGCGTCCGATCGCCTGACCGAGAATTGCCGAAGGCGCGATTAAATCTGCCAATTGCCAAAAAGAAACTCGCTGAATTTTCGCAAAAATTAAAGCTGCGATCGTGCCACCCAAAATCGCCCCGTGAATGGCAATTCCGCCTTTCCAAATCGCAATAATATCTTCAGGCCTCTGGGCGTATTGCTGCCACTCGAAAGCCACGTAATAAATTCGAGCACAGGGAATAGCGCCCAAAACCAGCCAAATTGCCAAATCACCCAATAATTCCGGGTTGACGCGGCGTTTTTGAGCTAAGTATTGGGACAGACTGACCCCAATCAAGACGGCCGAAGCTATCAACAGCCCGTACCAGCGGATGGCTACGGGGCCAAGTTCAAAGATAATTGGGCCCGGCGATGTAAATTGAAACGCTAAGGGCAGAGCAAGAATATTTAGCACCATAAAAGTTGCATTAATTGTGTTGGAAAGCTGTCAAATTTGCATACCATTGAACAAACTACAGAGTTTATTTTAGGTGGCTGCGGTCATTTAGATGCAATTTTTGGCAAAATTCCCCAAAAATTAACCTTATTGTCGAGATTTTTGTTATTGCAACCTTGTTGACGTGGCACGACGCACTGAAGGGGTACACTCAGAATCACAGAATTACCTTGAAATGCGTCCAGGAATATCAGAGCCAGTGGGCCTGGACATACAAAAACTATTGGTGTTAATATGCTATTATCAAAAAAAGATTTTTTTTAATTATCATGGCACCATCCAAATTTTACATTCCTTCCTTGGACGGAATGAGGACGATTGCTTTTGTCATTGTCTTTTTATCTCATGCAGGGGCTACTAAAATTGTCCCGGGAGGCTTTGGGGTAACAGTATTTTTCTTTCTCAGTGGATATTTGATCACAACTTTGCTGAGACGTGAATATGAAAAAAACCAATTCATTAATTTAAAACATTTTTATTTACGACGCATTGTGCGAATTTGGCCGGGCTTTTATGTAGTCTTATTCCTAGGGGCTTTCTTGACATTGATAGGTGTACTTGAAGGGGAAATCCAACTCCCAGGTTTTTTAAGCCTGGTTCTACATTATTATAACTATTATGAAACTTTTGCTGGTGGCGAGGGAATACCTCCGGGTACTAATATATATTGGTCTCTGGCGGTGGAGGAACACTTCTACTGTCTTTTCCCTTTTCTCTACATAAGTTTAGTCAAAAGGGGTGTGAGTCCCAAAAGGCAAATGTTAATTTTTTGGGGAATTTGCTTAGCTATTCTAATTTGGAGATGTGTTCTAGTGTTGGGCATGGGAGCAAATGAATATCGCATCTATCATTTATCAGATACGAGAATAGATAGTATATTGTTTGGCTGTGCATTAGCGGTTCATGGCAACCCAGTATTAGATCCTCCCTATGGCTCGGATAGACTGTGGAAGTATTTCGTACTACCAGGAGGAATTACTATACTTCTTTTGTCGTTTCTATGTCGTTATCCTGAATATGAACTTACATTGCGTTACACAATTCAAGGTATTGCACTACATGGTCTTTTTACTGCTGCTATCCGTTTTCCCGATTGGGGAGTATTTCAAATTCTCAATTGGAGTTGGATGCGGTTTATTGGTTTGCTTTCCTACTCGCTTTATTTAGTACACGGTATTGTACTGGAAGCGGTTTCTCTTTATTTACCTCAAATTTCTGTTCCTTTGCAAGGAGTGATGAGTATGCTGATTTGCTTTATATTAGCCTATGCAATGTATAGGTATATAGAGCTGCCATGCGGAAAGCTACGCAAGCACTTGTCATCCTCATCAAGTTAAGTGCCAGAAAATATTTACCAAGTCTATTTTCGCCAATTTCGTCACCGCTCGGCAGCTTTGGCCGAGAAGTTTTAAAATAGAGGGTGGCTTTAAATTTTCTGATGACCTATGTCTCCTACTTCCGTTTCTCAGGTGTACTCTTCTGGTAATTCCAAGGGTGCGAATCAGTCTCGCAAGACTGCTGCTTTGGCTGTTGAGTCGGGTAAAATTCCGCCCTTGCTGGGCGCGAGTTTAGCTGAGTTAACGGAGTGGGTGCAGCAGCAGGGACAACCGGCTTATCGCGGAAAGCAGTTGTACCAGTGGATTTATGAGAAAGGTGCGCGATCGATCTCTGACATTTCTGTATTCTCGAAACAGTGGCGCGAGACAGTTGCTAAAATCCCGATCGGGCGATCGACTATTCACTATCGATCGGTCGCACCAGACGCCACGGTAAAGTATCTCTTAAAATTGGCAGACGGTCAAATCATTGAAACTGTCGGCATTCCCACCGATAAACGGCTGACTGTGTGCGTCTCAGCCCAAGTTGGCTGCGCGATGGGCTGCGACTTTTGCGCTACCGGGAAAGGCGGTTTCAAGCGCAATTTAGAAGTAAACGAAATCGTCGATCAAGTTTTGACTGTACAGCAAGATTTTGGCCGCCGAGTCAGCCACATCGTATTTATGGGAATGGGCGAACCGCTGCTGAATTTCGATAATGTGGTAGCTGCTGTCAAGTGTTTGAATCAAGACGTGGGAATTGGACAGCGAAACATCACCATTTCCACAGTCGGAATTCGCAATCGCATCAGCCAACTAGCCGAACATCAACTGCAAGTTACCCTCGCCGTCAGCCTCCACGCTTCCAATCAAAGATTGCGCGAAGAGTTAATTCCTAGCGCCCGCCCTTATCCTTTGGGTGAGTTAATCGCAGAATGTCGGGAATATGTGCGATCGACTGGGCGTAGATTGAGTTTTGAATACGTACTTTTAGCAGGTGTGAATGACTTACCGGAACACGCAGCCGAGTTAGCAACTCACTTGCGCGGTTTTCAGTGTCACGTCAATTTGATTCCTTACAATCCGATTCAGGAAGCTGAATATAAGCGACCTACTCCCAATCGAATTAACAGTTTCGTTGCGACTTTGAAGGAAAAGAAAATTGCAGTTAGCGTGCGGTATTCTCGCGGCTTAGAAGCAGATGCAGCCTGCGGACAATTGCGGGCATCCGAGGTTTAAATTTTAAGAGTGTATGAGTTATGAATGGTGAAAAAAACATATTCACCATTCATAATTCATATTTGCCAAGGGTTAAATGCTAATCGGACGACAATTAAATCTATAATTTAACGCTGGGCATATGAAACATAACCAAATAGAAGATGATTTAAAAAACGAGCCTAGCCTCAAACTTTTAAGAACTGACAACGCACCTTTAATTATCAGTTTTTTGTATCGCGAGTTCAAGTCTTCAAATCGGATTACGGTTTCCCAATCACAACTGGTAGAAAAACTTGAAAATTATTTGGAGAAGCTGTGCGAAGATCGACCGGAACTATATCGTGGGAAAGCACAGACTTACCTGGATACTTGGTGCAACAGCGATCATCAGTTCTTGAAGAAATATTATCAGACGAAGAATGACGATCCGGTTTTTGAACTTACACCGGGTACTAATCGGGCGATTGGTTGGCTGGAAGATTTGAAGAGGAGAGAGTTTATTGGCACTGAATCACAGTTTTTAGAGATATTTTCCCTTCTCAAAGAAATTGTCACCAAAAGTACAGAAGATCCAGCAGCGCGTTTAGACGAATTAGAAAAACAAAAAGCAGCCATTCAGAAAGAAATCGACACAATCAAACAAACTGGTGAGGTTGAACGCTACAGCGAATCTAAGCTCAAAGAGTGGTTTCTAAAAGCTAATGATGTGGCCCGCCGACTCCTTGCTGATTTTGGAGATGTCGAGCAAAATTTTAAAGAAATCACGGACAAAGTGAAAAAGGCACAGCTAAAAGAGGAGGGGGGAAAGGGGTTAGTTGTGGCACAGGTAATTGAGGGGGATGAAGACATTAGGAAATCCGATCAGGGGCGCAGCTTCTATGCCTTCCAAGATTTTCTGAGAAATCCTTCTAAACAGGAAGAATTGGAACAACTGATTAATGGGGTATATGGCTTGCCAGAACTTCAAGATTTGGGTCAAAAAAATCCCATACTCCGAAGAATTAAACGCAGTCTGATTCAAGCTAGCGACAAAATTATTAAATCTAATTATCGTCTTGCCGAACAGTTGCGAAAAATGCTGGTCGAACAGCATATCGCCGAGAACAAACGAGTAATTGAACTGATTAAAGAGATTAAAAATTTAGCACTTGTGGCGATCGATAATCCTCCCAAAAATGAGGAATTTATTTGGATAGAAGGCGACCCGGAAGTGCAACTGCTGATGGAAAGACCGTTGGGTAAACCAACAGAAAATCGGAATTTTAAAAACTACAATTTGAGCAAAGCAACTGTTGATCTACCGAGGGAACAAATTGATGCTTTGCGAAATTATTGTTATGTGGATGAGGAAGTATTGAAGCGGCAGATTGCAGCAACATTGGAGGGCAAAGATTGGGTAACGCTAGCTGAAGTAATTGAGAAGTATCCGGTGGAAAAGGGTTTGTCTGAAGTAGTTGCTTATTTGGCGATCGCCTCTCAAGACACAAAACACGCGATCGATGACTCAGCGAGCGATCGCATTACGGCAAGTTCCTTTGACAAGCAGAACATCCTGCACCTGACACTCCCACAAGTTATTTTTAAAAGATAAACACAGCAAATTCATGATGACAAACGAGATTATCGCATCCTACGCACCAGCACTCATCAAATTACTACAGGGTATCCTGTATGAAGATGAAGATAAGGATGATTGGGGTGAGCTATTGAAGAATGAAAAAAACGTCAGAGAATACTTTGGAAAAATTGGGCTGAGACTTTATTTAGATGAAGCGGAAGGATATGCTTTTTTACAGCAGCCAGATGGTGACGATGGCGACGAGGAAGCAAAGAAAGTGCCCAGGCTGGTTAAGAGAGTTCCCCTGAGCTACGAAGTTACGGTACTATGTGTTTTATTACGCGAGAAATTGCTAGAGTTTAATAACAGCACCTCTGATTCGGATCGCTGCATTGTGTCTAAACATCAAATTCACGATTTGATGCGTCCGTTTTTTCCAGAGCAAACTGATGACCCAAAGCTTTTGAAAAAATTTGACGAATCGATCAATCGAGTTGTCAAGTTGCACTTTTTGAAAGAGTTAAAGAATAAAGAAGGCGAATATGAGATTCGCCGCATCCTCAAAGCTAAAATTCCCGCTGAAACATTGACGGATATCAAAAAAGGGTTAGAAGCTTATGACAAATCTAATGCTTGAATTTGAGAGTGACAATTCCAAAGCTGGATATCGCTTGCATCGGCTGGAAGTATTAAACTGGGGAACTTTTAAGCAGGGTACGATCGCACCCTACGGTAAAACTTCCTTCCTCACCGGGGCCAATGGTTCCGGTAAATCGACTTTGGTTGACGCACTACTGACACTATTAGTCCCGAATGGAAAGCGGAATTATAACTTAGCTTCAGGTTCAGGAAAGCGAGAGCGAGACGAAAGGACATATGTACTCGGAGCCTACAGCACAATTAAAGCTGAAGATGACTACAAGTCTAAACTGCAGTACCTGCGTACCAAAGATGATTATTCAGTTTTACTCGCTTATTTTTATAACGAAGGATACAAACAGAACGTCACTCTGGCTCAGGTTTTGTATGTAAAAGAGGGAGTTGAAAAGTTGTTTCTGGTTGCCCACGGCGAACTGAGTATCGCCGAACATTTCAATGACTTTAAAACTTTACCAGAGTTAAAAAAGCAGTTGGCATCTTTCCCGAAAGTAAAAATTGAACAATTTCACACATTTGCTGACTACAGCAAAAGATTTCGTAAAATTTTTGGTGTGGAATCGGAAAAAGCTTTCGATTTATTCAATCAGACTGTCAGTATCAAAGAAATTGGCAAATTAAATGACTTTGTGCGCGGTCATATGCTGGAAAAAACTAATGTTGAAAATACAATAAAAGAGCTGATTGAGTATTATGAAAATTTAACCTCTTCCCATGAAGCAATGCAGAAAGCCAAGAAACAGCTAGAGGTTTTGAAACCGCTAATCGCTGAGTCTGAAAGTTACGAAAATGTCAAATATACTCTGGATGATTTAAATAAAGTATGGCCAATTGTTCCTGCCTATTTTGCTCAGCGTAAAATAGGTTTGTTGCAGAAAGCTATTGCAGAAAAACAACAGGAACATACTCAAATCAGCCATAATTTATCAGAAATAAGCCGACTTTTAGAAGGCTTCCGACAGCAAGAGAAAGACTTGACAGTCGCTATAGAAAATGATGAAACCGGACGGAAAATCAAAGACTTAGAACGGGAAATTAAGTTTTTAGACAGTCAAATAGCTAATCATCGACAAGCAGCCGAAAAATACGATGGAATTGCTAAAGGTATAGGATTTCCAACTTACAGTGACCTGGATACATTTAATAGTTCTATAATCCAAGCAAGGGAAACTCAATCAGGTGTTGATGTTGAACTGGAAGAATTAAAAACCCAACGCGACGACAAAAAAAATAATGAGAAGCAAGTTAAAGATAGTTGCACTGAGTTAAATCAAGAACTGCAATCTTTAAGACAGCGAAAAAATCAGATTCCTGCTGACAATTTGCGAATCAGAGAAAAGATATTAAAATATTTGGGAATTGCTGAGGCGGAAATTCCTTTTGTGGGCGAACTGCTGAAGGTAAAGGATGGAGAGCGCCAAGAATGGGAAGGGGCGATCGAAAAACTGCTGCACAACTTTGGACTGCAACTCTTAGTTCCTGAAAAATACTACCATCAATTCAATAAACATGTCGATCGCACTAACCTGCATGGCCGCGTCGTTTATCAGAAAGTTGACAATAAAAATTTAGATTTGGTCTCCAAAAACTTAGATGATAATTCCTTGTTTAACAAATTGGAGATTAAATCTGATACTAAATATACTGCTTGGCTGGCTAGTGAAGTATCAAAAAATTATGGTAGCTGCATCTGTTGTCAAGATTTAGATCGCTTCGATCGGGAAAATTATGCGATTACAAAAAATGGCTTGATTAAGAAGGGTAATAGACATGAAAAAGACGATCACCATTCCATCAATGACAACAAAAGAAGATCTATTTTGGGGTGGGATAATTCTAAGAGAATAAAGGATTGTGAAGCTGAATTGAATGAGCGTAAAGCAGAGCTTAGTCGAGTAGAAAAAGCTATACAGGATATTGAAACACAACAAAAAGAGCGCAACAGGCACAAGAATCTGCTAGAACAGTTATTGGGATTCGATGATTTTTCTGCGATCGACTGGAAACCGCGCGCGATCGAGAAGCAAACGCTAGTAGAGGAAAAAGAAGAGTTAGAGGGTAATTGCGATCGTTTAGAGGAGTTGAAGAGAAAACTAGCTGATGTCAGCGCCGACATTCAGAACAACGAAGCAGCTAAAACTAAAGCCAACGGAGAAATGGCTCTTCTCGATCGCGATATCGAGCATTACCAAAAACAGAGCGCTGAATGCGAAAAATGCTCAAGTTTATCGACATCCCAAGAGATTCAGACTTATACTCCTGATATTGAAGAGAGTTTCAGCAATCAAATTCTGACCCTCGATAACATTGATAGTTTGAAATATCAAGTAAAGGAGTCTTACCAAACTCAAATAAGCGACGCCAACAACAAGTTAAATTCTCTGCGAAACAGCATTGAAAAAAAGATGAGTAGTTACAAGGGGGACTATCCCGCAGAAACTGCAAATGTTGACGCATCAGTAGAATTTATCCCTGAGTTCAAGGGAATGCTAGAAAAAATCGAACGAGATGATTTACCCACACAGGAACAAAGGTTTAAAAAACTGCTTGATGAGAAAATTAATAGCGCTATTTATAATTTTAAAGATACTTTAGAAGAATGGGAAAGTGACATTAAAGACAATATTTACGATCTCAATCAATCCTTAAAAATGATTGAATATACACCCTTGACTTATATACAAGTCCAATGGGATGCCAACGGAGAAAACCAAATTAAGGAATTTAAAAATCTCTTAAAAAAAGGTTTGTGCTATGCTGATGTAGGGGTGGAGCGAACTTCGGAAGCTGACGAAGCTAGCTTTAAAAAAATTAAAGAGCTGATCGATCGCCTCCAGTCAGATGAGAAGTGGACAGCAAGAGTCACCGATGTGCGTAATTGGCTCAATTTCTCAGTCAGCGTCAAGAATAAAGCCGACGATACGGAGAGGGAATATCACTCGGACTCTTCTGGAAAATCGGGCGGGCAAAAGGCTAAATTAGCTTACACTATTCTAGCGTCAGCTATTGCCTATCAATTTGGATTAGTACAGGATGAAACTAAATCTCAATCATTTCGTTTTGTGGTGATTGATGAAGCTTTTAGCAAGTCAGATGAAACAAATGCAAGGTATGCGATGGATTTATTTAAACAATTAAATCTTCAGCTTCTGGTAGTGACGCCCAAAGACAAAATTCAAGTTCTTGAGCATTATGCAGGAGCTGGTTACTATGTTGAAAACAGTATTGAAGAGAACGACTCCAAGGTTTATAATATGTCCGTAGACAAACAGCCTCTCGGACAAATTGCTTCAAATTAACTGCGTCTGTTGATGATTACCCCCGAAGAAATCAGAAAAAAAGCCGATCGACTATATATTCCCTTCCTGCAATCCTTGCTCCAGGGAGAACCTTTTTTCCCGCGAGATTTTCCCGCTGGCAAAATTCCCGACGACTACCTGAAGCTAAGAGATGCTGTACAGCAACTTCTGAAAGGCTCAAAAAAGTTCGTTGGCTACGGGTATCAAGTTGAGCTGATCCAGCGGAAAACTCGCAAATTTGATCTCCAGTCTTTACCATCCCGAATTACATTTGAAACAGAGACAGATTATCTCAAATTCCTGAATAAGGAACCTGAATTTGCTGATTTTAAACAAGTTGTAGCAAGGATTAGAAAGGAAATTCCTGATTTGAATATCTGGCTCAATCAAAATCCTCAAAAAGTAATCAATCACTTAGGGAAATGGGAGAATTTATTGCCTGCATGCTTGTATTTTCAGAACCATCCCAAACCTCAGCTTTATCTTCGCGAACTACCGATAAATGTTCACACTAAGTTCATCGAACAAAATAAAGGTATTCTAAATGAATTGCTGTCAGCTATCCTGCCAGATGATGCTATAAATCAAGAAGAAAATGATTTTGAAAAGCGATTTGGTTTGCGATATGCTGAGCCATCGGTAACTATCAGAGCTTTGGATCGAAACCTACAGGTGAAGCATGGCATTAGCACCTCCCAGATGAGCATACTCATTTCTGATTTTGAAAGTCGCAATCTTCAAGGATACCGCTTTATTATTACTGAGAATCTGATGAATTTTCGCACCTTACCTGATTTAAACAACAGCTTTGCGCTGTGGGGAAAGGGGTTTAATGTAGCTATTTTAAAAGATGTTGAGTGGCTAAGGCATTGCCAAATAATTTACTGGGGCGATTTGGATGCCCAAGGGTTCCAGATTCTTTCGCAGTTAAGGTCTTATTTTGATCAAACAATTTCTGTTATGATGGATCGAGAAACTTTCGATACATTTCAGGAATCTGCTGTGCCGGGAACATTGTGCAAGGTTGCTAACTTACTTTACCTGACACCGGAGGAGCATGATTTATTTGCTGATTTATGCAAGCAAACAATTCGTTTAGAACAGGAAAAGATACCGAAGGATTTTGTAATTTGCAGGTTGAATAATTTGACCGATCGGTAATATCGTTTCCGGTGGCATCGGAATCATATATTTGGATGAAATCGCGTGATCCCCGCTCGCATTACCTAATTCCGATGCTACCGGAGATGATATAAGCCCAGATAAAAGAAACAGCTCTTTACAAGCGTTTAACAAGTATCCACCGCAACTCTAACGGCGGTGTTTGTTGCACCGAGAATAAATCGCGCCCCGTCGCCCAACTGACAAACCAAGGTGTCGGCGGCCACGCCGACTCAGGCAAATGTTTTTGTTCGTATTCAATCACAGATTCATCAGAAATAATTTCTAACGGCAAACCCTCTATTGCTGCTTGCAATTCTTGTCTGGTAATCAGATAAGACCAACACAATTCAGACATTTGTTTTGCCATCTCGTCGGGTTCGTACCCATCTACTGCTAAGAAAGCACTGAATAAGATAAACCCGCCACTTAACACGGCATCTGACATTTTGCCGAGGAAAAGACGAATTTGTTCGGGGTAGCGGAAGTGAGAGAGAACTTCGGTAGCAATCGCTAATTTGTAGCGATAAGTTTTCATCCTCAGTAATGGGTCTAAAACGTCGCCTTGGGTGACATTTATCGGCAAGTTTTCGGCGGTTGCTGCGGATGATAGTTTCTCGGCAAATATCGGTGTTAGTTCGATCGCATCCACAGAATGACCTAACCTTGCTAAAGGCAGACTATTGCGCCCTGGGCCCGCACCAACATCTAAAATAGGTGCTTTTCCCGGTTCGCCTAATTCGGCGGCAATGGCGATGACTTTGGCATCGGGATGGCTGCCGAATAAAGGTTCGGGGCGAATATCCGGCCAGCTATGATATTTCTGGGCCATTGATTCGACTTGAATCTTGGTATTCAGAGTAATGCCGCCGGCTAAACCGGTTTGGGAATTGGCGGGAAAATAGGAGACTATTAGATTAGCGTGGGGGGAATTTTTGAATCCTTCTGCTAAGGCATTGGCGATTAATGTTCGCAAGTTTTCGGTTTGGGCAGCGTCGATGTTTTGTCCGAGAATGTTTAAGAAGTCTGACAGTAATTTAAGATAGTCGTCTAGCATCGATGGCAAGCAAGGCAGATAGAATTCTCCCTTGAGGCCGATGCTTTTTTTGAGCCTTTCTTTGAGAATTAATTTCAGGCGATTGGAGTCTGTCAGCGGCGGGCCTGTTTCGGGTGATTCGCTGACGGGCAATTCGGGGATAGATGCGGCACTGGTAAGGTTTTTAGTCACAATCTTTTTGATTAGATTCAGCAATAAGTGCGATCGCACCGAGCATAATCTTGTGCTCTTGCACCTGAATTCTCGCGTGCAGCGTTTCTGCGGTATCTTCAGGCAATACGGGCACCGCAGCCTGCATTAAAATCGGCCCGCTGTCTACTTCTAAACGGGCAATATGCACCGTACATCCGGTGATTTTAACCTTAGCGGCCAGTGCTTGCTCGACGGCGCGAATTCCTGGGAAACTTGGCAGTAAGCTGGGGTGAATGTTAATAACGCGATCGGGAAAAGCATCAAACAAAACTTTGGTAACAATTCGCATCCAACCCGCCATCACTACCCATTCTACATCATATTCTTGAAAAGTTTTGACAATTTTTGTATCTAATTCTTCGCGGCTTTTGCAGTCGCGGTGATTGAGCAGAATCGAGGGAATGCCGTATTTTTCGGCTCTGGCTGCGGCTTTTGCTTCGGGGTTATTGTAAATTAATACTGGGATTTTAGCGTTGAGTTCTTGGTTTTGGATGGCTTGGGCAATTACCTCGAAGTTGCTGCCGCTTCCTGATGCTAAAACTCCTAATTTTAATGGAGGATGAGCCGGAGCGATAGAACTTTTGCCAATCTCAGGAGAAATCAGGCAGGCATTGGAATTAACAGATACTGGATTAGCGGTCATTCGATTTTAGATTTTAGATTTTAGATTTTGGATTGGCCCCACGGATAAATTCGGGGGCGTGAGGATTTTAGATTTTAGATTTTGGATTGATTCCACGGATAAATCCAGGGGCTTGTACCATCAAGAAATTCTTGGTCATAAAGATAAAAACTATTCACTCGTATTCTACTATAGAGGTAAAGGGTAAGGTGTGCTTGGTCGCACTCTACATCGAGATATTGGCTCAGTCCTAAGTATATTTTATTTTGTCACTTACTGATTCAACCCTATTCTACAATATTCTCAAAAAACTCTTCCCTGAGAATCGAATAAAGTTTTAGATCCCAATATCTGTCTTTCACAAATAGGTGCTGTCGCAATACCCCTTCCAATTGCATCCCCACTTTTTCCATCACGCGAGCGGAAGCAATATTGTTAACTTCACATCGAGCCATAATTCGATTCAGCAACATCTCCCGAAAGCCGAATTCAATCACTGCATTAACAGCCTCGCTCATGTATCCTTCTCCCCAATACCTCCTAGAAAGTGCGTAGCCAATTTCCGCGCGGCTGTGCGTCATGCTCCATTCCACAAATCCGCAAGTTCCGATAAATTTTTTCTCGGCTTTGTGGACGATTCCCCAATCTACCAGCTCTCGTCTTTTGTACATTTTAGTAAGTGACCTAAGAAAGTATTTAGTGTCTTCTAGCGATGTGTGAGTTGACCACAATGTGTATTGTGATACTTCAGGATTGGAGGCATACTCAAACATATCGCTGGCATCGTTTAAGGTAATTTTTCGGAGCAGGAGCCTTTCTGTTTCTATAGTCGGTAAATTAGCTAATATATCGAGAAGGTTCATTGTGACATTGACCTATATTGTGATACCATTTAAAACTAAAAGCTAAAATTTACAAGCCAATGGTTCGGATTAAATTTGGGCGTTTTAACTGGTTGGATAATGATGCGATCGCAGCTTGGACTTTTCTGGCCCCAGCTTTGCTGTTTCTGGGTACTTTTTTGATTTGGCCGATCGCCTATTTATTTTACCTCAGCTTTACCAGCGGCAGCTTTACTCAGTCGGGATTGCGTTGGATTGGCTTCAACAACTACTGGCGTCTAGTCACAAACCCGGATTTCTGGCAAATTCTCCAAAATACGCTCTATTTTACTACTGCAACAGTCATTCCCAGTTTAGTGATTCCATTGGGCTTAGCAGTTTTGCTAAATCGCTCGTTTGCTTGGCGAGGAGCTCTCCGCACCGCTTATTTTATTCCTTCGATTACCTCTCTAGTTGCAGTTGGCTTGGGTTGGCGGTGGTTGTTTCAAACCGAAGGCCCGGTGAATAGTGTGTTAATGGCGATCGGCTTAAATCCAATTCCTTGGCTGAGTAGCACAGTTTGGGCAATGCCAGTGATCATTCTGCTCAGTGTTTGGAAACAATTAGGCTTTAATATGGTAGTATTTTTAGCAGGATTACAAGCAATTCCGGTAAATCGTTACGAAGCCGCAGAATTGGATGGAGCTAATGCTTGGCAGCAATTTTTGTACATCACTTTACCCGGTTTGCGACCGACTTTAGTATTTGCTACCGTCACTACTGCTATTTTTACTCTGCGGAGTTTCGAGCAAGTTTACGTCATCACCGGCGGCGGGCCTTTGAACTCTACTAATTTGCTAGTTTATTATATTTACGAGCAAGCTTTTTCGCAATTTGATTTTGGCTATGCAGCCGCAGCGGCAACTTTCCTGATGGCTATAGCTTTGATATTAGTCTATTTACAACTAAAAGTTTGGGGCGAAGATGCTTGATTAGCTAGGGGTATGGACACGGCAATGCCCATAGGTGTTAAGTTAACGTCCAAATTTACCAGTCTTTTGTCCATCTAATAAGCCTCTCGCTCCCCCCTAACCCCCCTTAAGAAGGGGGGAACAAGAGCGTCTAAGTCCCCCTTCTTAAGGGGGATTTAGGGGGATCGAATTTCGGCTATAAACGAGAGATACAAAGGATTTGAAACTTAAATTGACACTAAGAACTCATGCCGTGTTCGTACAAATAAAATGTGTAATTAACTGGATTTCCAATTACCCATTCCAATTTTATACTCCATGTGATCTGCTGTTTGTTCAGCTTGTGCTGTACCCAAAAGTTTGCCGACAACGTGCAAAGACATATCAATTCCCGCAGCAATTCCCCCAGAAGTGATGATTTTGCCGTTATCTACAAATCGCTGATTTTCGATAATAGTTGTGTTGGGAGCTAATTCTCTCAATAAATCCAATGCTTGATGGTGTGTAGTTGCTTCCAAACCTTCCAACAAACCAGCTTTTGCCAAAAGCAGCGAACCCGTACAGACAGAAAGCACTAATTCTGCTGTTCGCGCACAATCTTTTATCCAATTAATAAGTGCTGAATTATCGATTAACTTTCTCGTACCTTGTCCTCCCGGTACAATTAAAATATCCGGTGGCGGACAATCGGAAATGGTGCAGTCGGGATTTACGCTCAAACCATTGCGGGTGTTGACAGCACCGGGATGTTCGGCTACGGTAGAGACTGCAAAAGGTCGCTCGCCCTTACTTAATTCTGATGTCACCGAAAACACTTCAAAAGGGCCTGCAAAGTCCAGTACCTCGACATCCTCGAACATTAAAATAGCTACGTTCCTAGTTGCCATAAGACCTACTTCTGATAGAGGCAAAAAATCTCGGCGATTTGTTATCGTAGAACTGGTATAATTTAAATTATTAAAGCTATGCCGAAAAATATTCGCCATCGCGCCGTAACAATCTGTCTTTTATGTCTGGCTTGCGCCTTAGCAATTGCTGTTGCGCCAATTGTCACGCCCGCTCAATCCACAACTCAATTAGAGTTTCGCATTACTCAATTAGAAAGGCAAATTTCTGAACTCAGGGGACAAATCTACAGCTTGCAGAACCAAGGTTCTAGAGTTAACCGGCCTCCGTCTCCTTCCGGTTCTGGTCGGACAAATCCTCGAACGCTGTCGGGAGACCCGATGTTTGACAATTTAGCAACTTTGGCAATTGAAACTAAGCAAGATGTTATTAAAATTCAAGAGCGCTTGTCAAAGCTAGAAGCGTCGAGAAATCGCTAGAGAAGGAAGAAGGAAGAAGGAAGGCACGACACGGATTTTGACACGGATACACGGATGAATTATTGAGCAAAAGTCGGGATTCAGGAGTCAGGAGTCAGAAGGAAGAGGGAAAAAGTCAGTAGTCATTCGTTAGAAGAATGAAGTCATATTCTCCCCTACTCACAACTCCAAACTCTTCCCCTCTCCCTCTCTGCCATTCTCCGACGTTGAGGTCGAGAACAGCAGGGTCTGCTAAAAGTTAACTTGCAGAACTATTCAATGATATGGAAATAAAAGGCTGCAACCACAAAATTGATGGCTAACAGCAACAGAAACCAGCCTGCGCGAAATGTGTAAGGGAATTTGCCCGTTTTCATCACGGACTCGGATTTTAATTGGTTCTTCGCTATCTCTGCCATAGGTAAAGCTCCTAATTGATAATGTCACTCTATTTACAAATAGCAGAGAGCGTCGCACTTATGCACAATCCTCTAGAGTTATTTTTTGTAACAAGGAGTTGATACCGAGTTGAATTCAAATTAGTTTCAATCGCTCTCTCCGGCGTGGTAGGAACTTCGGACTAGAGGCCCCGATCGCACGCGCTCAAACCCCATCTCCCGCGCGATCGACCCGAAACGGTCAAATTCGGCCGGCGTCCAGTATTTACGCACTGGGAGGTGCTCTAGAGATGGTCTCATGTATTGACCGAGGGTGAGCCGATCGCACTTGGCGTCCCGCAAATCAATCATCGCTTCGACTATCTCAGCTTCGGTTTCCCCGTGCCCCAACATCAAACCGGATTTTGTGGGAATAGTTGGGTCATATTGCTTAACAATACGCAGAACGTCGATCGAGCGATCGTACTTGGCCCCCCTCCGCACCGGCCCTTGCAACCGACGCACCGTCTCAATATTGTGGTTGTAACAAGCAGGTTTAGCCTCCACCACCGTGCGAATCCGCTGTCGCTGCAACTCATCGAGGCCGGAATTCTCCCCGTCGGGGGCGGGCACGGGGAGGGCGGGCACGGGGAGGGCGGGCACGGGGGCACCGCCCCTACCTGTTCCCCCCCAAAAATCTGGCGTCAGTACCTCAACTTCAGTATGCGGGTTGAGAATGCGGATTTGGGCGATCGTCCTGGCAAACCAGCCCGCACCCCCATCCGGCAAATCATCCCTCGCCACCGAAGTCAGCACCGCATAGCGCAAACCCAACAACTGCACAGCCTCCGCCACCTTTTGCGGTTCCTCCGGGTCTAGGGGCATCGGAGAATGACCTTTATCTACTTGACAAAAAGCACAAGCGCGGGTGCAAGTCGGCCCCATCAACAAAAAAGTCGCCGTTTTTTGCGCGTAGCACTCGCCCCGGTTGGGGCATCTCCCCTCCTCACAAATCGTGTGAATTTGCCGCTGTTTGATAATTTTTTGCACTTGGGAAAGTTCGCTAGCTTTGCCAACGGGCCTACGCAACCACTCCGGCATCGCCTCGATTTCACCCCGCATTTGGGCGGCAACTGCTTTGACAGTAGGAGTTTTAGGAGTTTGGGGCGACATATAATTAAGTTGCGATTGAGTTAATTCCTTCGATCGTATCCGAAATCAAAGCCCCTGAACTTGTAGAAGTATCACCCGAAATCAGAATCGCGCCGACGTGCAACAAAACTAAACTCGCCCAGAATTATGGGTAGAATTCTGTTAGGGATATACTGAAGGTTGCAAATCATCACTCATTCATTACTGAAGGAGTCAGTCGTGGCTGGTCAAAAAATCTTGGTAATCGATGACAGTAAAGTCATCCGCGTCCGAGTCCGAGAGATGTTGCCGCAGGGTAACTTTGAAGTTCTAGAAGCAAAAGACGGCGAAGAGGGACTCAAACTGATCCGTCAAGCCCGTCCCAATCTAATTATGTTAGATTTCCTACTGCCCAAAGTCAGCGGTTGGGAAGTGTATCAAAAAGTGCAAGCCCATCCTGAGCTTTCTAAGATACCTTTGGTGATCATGTCGGGCCGCGAAGAAGAGGTGATGGAAAAAATTCCGAAACCCTTTGAGAAGCATTTTTTTGCATTTATCGCCAAACCGTTTGAGAAGAAGCAGCTAACCGAGGCAATCAAATCGGCGATGGTACTGGCCAAAAAGAAACCAGTGCCGGAAGCCCCAGCCGCCGCTGCTGCACCCACTTCGGGAGCGGGCGCCGCCGAAATTCAGGCGATGACTGTGCAAATGGCGAAAATGCAAGCGGAAATTGATGCACTCAAAAAACAAATGACTCAGGTGATTACGATCATCAAGCAGAAATTGAAATAATTCTGCTGTTTTTTGAAGGCACTTATGTAGAAGGAAACTTCCACACCGTGAAACTTTCAGTTGAGTCTCAAGGGCAGCGATTTTATCCGCATTTTTTTGCCAAATTGTTTGAGCGAGTGCGATCGCCAATAGCCTGCAACTGGTTTATCAAAATCCCAGTGAGAAAATCAATTAAAAGTTAAAAATAAAACAATGGAGGAAATTAATTATTAATTAATATTAGGATTTTTAATTCCCGCTCGTTCCACACTCAATTATTAACTCCTCAGTCTCATTTTTTTGGTTAATGACTAACGACTATTCCGATTTTTTGCCTCAACTGCGTGCCTCAACAGAGCAATTATTGAAAAGATTAGACTGCTTCGATCGAGCGCAGGTATTAGCGATCGGAGATTTGACCTTGGACGAGTTTCTTACCGGACAAGTAGAGCGAATTTCCCGCGAAGCACCTGTGTTGATTTTGCGCTACGAAAATACTCAGCAAGTACCCGGAGGTGGCGCAAATGCTGTCTATAATTTAGCCAAACTGGGAGGCAAAGTAAAAGTTGCTGGTTTGGTGGGAAAAGACGACCAGGGAAAGGCTTTGTGCGGTATTTTTGAGGCGGCGGGAATTGATACGGGTGGGATTTTAATCGATTCGCAGCGTCCAACAGTCACCAAAACTCGAATTTCCGGGCACGCGCGGCAGTCGGTGACTCAGCAAATTGTCAGAGTCGATCGCAAATCGGACGAGTTGCCGGATTTAGATTTGCAATTGCAATTGTCAGACTACATCCGGCAGCAAATACCGACAGTAGATGCAGTGGTTTGTTCCGACTACGGCGACGGAGTTTTGACAAATTTGGCGATCGAATCGGCAGTGGTTCCCGGCAAAACAATTGTAGACTGTCAAACAAATTTGCAGCGATATTCTGGAGCAATGTTATTTACCCCGAACTTGCCAGAAGCCGAGCAAGCAGTGGGATATGCTATCAAAAACCCTCAAACTTTAATGCAAGCAGGACGCGATTTGTTGAACTTAACTCAAGCTCAAAAAATCCTGATTACTCGCGGCGAAGAAGGGATGACTTTGTTTGAAAGGGCGAACGGCGAAGAAATCAACAATTCACCCCCTCCAACATCTATTTGTGAAAAGGGGGAATTTGCCATTCAAAGTTGGGACATTCCCCCTTTTAACAAGACTGATGTATTCGACGTAACCGGTGCTGGAGATACAGTCGTAGCAGCAATGACTTTAGCTTTGTGCGTCGGTGCATCCGGTTGGGAAGCGGCAGTTTTGGGAAATTTGGCGGCTAGTATTGTCGTGCGTCAATTCGGTACGGCGACAACAACTGTAGAGGAGATGAAAGAAGCTTTGAAAACGATGATCGATCACTAATCAGTTGGGAGCATCTCATATTTGTAAAAACACTTCTTTTGGCTCCTTCCTTCTTCCTCTTTCCTCCTGCCTCCTGCCTCCTGCCTCCTGCCTTAAAACTCCAATTTCTAGCTTAACTGCAAAAGTGAGATGCTCCCAATCAGTTGTAATGGTTTATTGATTATTACTTGTTCCCAGGCTCTGCCTGGTAACGCAGATCCGGAGGCTCAGCCTCCAATTTTCCCATCGCTTTTCGAGGCAGAGCCTCTGGATATCGGTTCCCAGGCAGAGCCGGGGAACCAGTTAATGACTAATGACTAATGACTAACGACTACTTACTCTTTTTCAAAATTTGCCCCTTGTCATCAATTGTCAAACCGCTATTGGGAAAATCGCTCTTTGTCAAACGGTTAATCAACCCCACAGTCCTAAATTTGTTATCAACAGCCGGCACACCTCGCCCGTCAAGTTGGACGGGGATAATCTTACCAGAAACAAAATCCCCTTTCGGAGTCATTTTCACATCCAAAATTAGAGATTGACCGAGTGCTCCTGCTGTGGACAAAGTGCGATAACCCAAAAAATTTCCCAGGGAATAAGCAACCAATTTCCCTTTATAAAGTTCCATCGCTCGGGGAACGTGCGGGCCGTGTCCCAAAATCAAATCTGCTCCCGCATCAATCATCGTCCGCGAAAACAAAACCATATTTCCCCGGTTTTCTCCGTAAAAAATTTCAGTTTTATTTCTCACATTGATAGCTCCCGTTCCTTCAGCTCCAGCATGAACTGATATCACTACAATATCAGCATTTTCCTTAGCTTTTTTGACAACTTCGGCTCCCGCTTTCAGTTCCAGCAAGGAATTGTGAACGTCGCCGTAGTTGCTGAAACCGATAAAGGCAAAATTCACGCCCTTGACATTTTGATAAACAATTTGATCTCTTTTGCCAACAGCCTTCATGCCGTTGCTGTCGATGTTTTTAATCGTGTCCTTAAATCCTTGCTCGTTAAAATCGTAAGAGTGATTGTTGGCAATACTCAAAATATCAAAACCAACATCTTTGAAAATTTTGGCATAACTCGGAGGCGTCCGAAAGGCAAACAGCATTCGTCCGCCACCTGCTTTGGAACTGTAAGGATAATCGGTCATCGTGCTTTCAAAATTGCCAAACAGAATATCAGCTCCTTTGAGGTACGGTTTTACCGACTCTAATAACATCTCTTTTTTGGCCGGCAGTTTGTTGTAGGGATAATTTGTGCCGGGGATCATGTCACCAACTGCTTTGATGCTGACAGTGGCGGGCACAATGGCAGGTTTTGTGGCAGCAGGGGAGGGCGGTTTTGGATCGGGAAGGGGTTTGGCTGCGGGTGTTGATCTCACTTCTTGTACCGCAGGCTTTGACGTTAGAGGGTTATTAGTAGCGGTGGGTGAGGATTTGTAAAGTTGAGAAGCCAGCACAAAGCCGGATATCGGTACGAGAATTAGACTCAAAGCACCGACTGACAGCCCTGATTTTTTAGTTTTAGTGCCTGCTAATTCTGGCTGCGGCGATGGCTTTTGCTGCCTTTGGTTTGGGGGTTTTGGAGTTGGGATTTTAGGGGGTTGGGGCGGAGATTTTTCTGGTGTTTGAGGGGGCGCCGTTGTGACATTTGGAGTTGTTTCTAGCTTGGGCAAAGTCACAGGAATGGGAGAAGCGGCTACACTAGCGGCTACTGCTGCACTCGCAGCTACTGCTGCATTCACGGCAACTAACGGACTCACGGGTGCGGAAGTCAAGCGTTTTTTTAATTCTACTGTCTGAGTCCAAGCGGGCAGTTGCTCGCCGCCGCGCCGCCCGTAAACTGTCACTGAGTAAAGGTTATTTGGTTGCAGCCGCTGCAACCCTTTGACTGCGACTCGGAGACAGGCTTCTTCTGCGGGTAAATGTTCTGCTTCCAGCAGCAGGTGCAGGGTGTCATTTTCCCGGCTGGCTTTAGCCGTGACGCCGAAGCTTTGGAGTGCTTGGCCGATCAGAAATGCGATCGCCCTGGCATCGCCTTCTTTTGCTAAATTTAAAATATCTTGTTGGCTCACAAACGCCTCTACTCTCACACTAGAAATTTAGCTCGATCTTATATCAAATTTGGCGGCACAGCATTAAATACCGATTGATTTAACTTAAGTAAGTGGGTACAAATAAACAAAACGTGGGGAGAGGGCGCGTGCGTGAAAGGGTATACTCGCTCTCACTATAGCTTCTCACTAAATCCGACCCTACTTTTACAAGATAGTAGGATTTTTGGCGCTTGCTTGCTGAATACAATATTTCCTAACGGTTATCTTAGTCGATCGCCCAAACACTTCTATCCGGGATAATTGCCCCCTTCAAATTAACATCGGTCAAATCAGCGCTCTCTTTCTTACAGCATTTTTGGTAAATAAAACGGATTTGTGAGCGTCGAAAGTGCGTCCTGGAATGTACTGAAAATATGCGGTTTAGCAGCGAACAATTAACGAAAAAACCGAGTTTCTCGTTACCAGTGCCAATGCCCCTGTCCCACTGTCGCCCAAATTCACACAAAAACGATCGACCCACAGGCTCGGAAGCTTGTTAAACTCTTGGTCATGCGACGCTATTAGTGAGAAATCGACGGCGAGCCACAATCGTCTGCTAGCGCCCCAGCAGTGCTGCGCTGCGGGGCCTGCACTGCACACTGCACGTAGGTGAGATTAGCTGCAATCAACTTTCGGGATGCGGCTGCTAAAGTCGCGGCCGCCGATGTAGTTGTTCGTTTTAAACTAATTAAACTAATTATTTAAAGGAGTTGCACGTCAATGACACAATTGTGCTTATAAGATCTGGCTCGGTGCCCTCTCAAACCAGGGTTTTTCGTTAGTCTGGTGCTATTAGTGAGTTAGTTAAGCCCATAGCAGCTAGGATCGAGCTAACTCAAGGTTAAACTAAAGCTCGTCATGCGGCGTTGCCTCTCAAAACCCGGATTGAGTCTTATGGCGCATTACCGCTCCTCTGTATGTTTGTTCACCTGCATTGCCTGTCTGGGCGCTGCGTTCAGTCCAAGTGCCGACGGAGGGCAACAGGTACTCAATGCCTCTGCGCGTGCTGTTTCCCAAGAAATTGCTCAGGCGAACTCTCCCCCGGACGATCGCCAGGATTCCAAGCCTCCAAAACCCTCTCCAGCGCCCGATAAAAACAAATCTCAGCCGTCCAAAACGTCCAAATCTAATTCTAAGATCCCGAAATCGGTATCCAATTTGATCGTCATTTTGTCTCGTCAGCGGGGGTTCTTAATGTTGGGTTTGGCAGCAGTTGTCGTCACGGCAGCGGCAGTATTTATCATGCTCAAATTAGTTAGCAGTGACGAGTCAAATTATCCTAAGCGAAGACGGGGAAGATTTGAGCGCCACCACCAAAGAAACTCTCCATTCACTAATCCCGATTCTCCTACAAACTCGCACCAAAGTAGACCGCAAGAGAATTCTTCTGGAGGACAATCGCTGTCAGCCTTGCCCTACCCTTTTGGTTTGCCAAAAAACTACAGTATCGAGAGCAGCGATCAACCTTTACCGTTTATCCTGGAATCCGGGGAACCAGAATCCCAGGATGCAGCAGTCGAGGGCGATCGAATTCATTCCGACACCTCGCCCTTGGAAACTCACAGCAACGGATACAGTAACACAGGTTTCAACATTCCCGAAACAACTAATCAAACCGATTCCCTAGCTAAGAAGAAAGGTATTGCCCTTCCCGAAACGGATGGTAGACCTAAAGTTGATATTATTGAAGCACTGATTGAAGATTTGCAGCACCTAAATCCGGCAAAGAGAGGCAAAGCAATTTGGGAACTAGGCCAGCGGGGAGATTCCAGAGCAGTTGAGCCGTTGCTCGATTTGCTACCAAATTCCGACTCGAAGCAGTACAGTTTAATTTTGGCAAGTCTCTCGGAAATTGGCATTCGCACGCTCAAACCCATGAATAATGCGTGGTCAATTTCGCTGCAAAATGAAAATCCCGAAGTGCGTAAAAATGCGATTCGCGACTTGACGCGGATTTACGAATTGGTGAATCAAATCAGTTACTTGTTGCACCGTGCGACGGACGATCCAGATCCCGAAGTTCAGGAAACTGCTCGCTGGGCCATCAATCAGTTGAATCGCATCCGTCCGCGTTCTGGGAGGGATTGATAAGTCTAACAATTTTCAAGTGATTTGAAATTTTAAATTTTAGAGTGGAGAATTTATAACTTAGATTATGTTATAATTAGTGACTAATGACTAATGACTAATGACTAATGACTAATGACTAATGACTAATGACTATTTGAAAATATTGTTACTCTCAACTTCGGTCGGTCAACTCGGTTCGGGGTTGGGTGGCGGTGTCGAACTTACAGTCCTTAACATTGCTAAAGAATTGCAGAGTCGCGGTCATAAAATAGCAGTTGTAGCACCAGTAGGTTCAGTCTTGGAATCAATTCCTGTAATCGAAATAACAGGTGATTTGCAAGTAACCGCCCAAACACAAGATTACAATGCTCCTATTGTGATGCCCGCAGATTCTGTGCTGGCGAATATGTGGGAATATGCTCGCCAATTTCAGGATGAATGGGATGTCATTGTTAATTTTGCCTACGATTGGCTGCCGTTTTATTTGACACCATTTTTTAGGACTCCGATCGCACATTTGATCAGCATGGGCTCCCTTTCGGCAGCCCTCGATCGCATTGCCGGACAAACCGCAGTCCAGTTTCCTGGTACGATCGGAGTTCACACCGCTTCTCAAGCCAAAACCTTCGCCTTTGCCAAGGAGTGTCAGTTGTTGGGAAGCGGCATAGATTTATCGCTGTACGAATTTTGCAGCCAACCGCAGTCTAAATTAGCTTGGCTAGGCCGCATCGCCCCGGAGAAAGGCTTAGAAGATGCAGTAGCAGCAGCGAAAATTACAGGCATTCCCCTGAAAATTATGGGCAAAATGCAAGATGAGGATTATTGGCAAAAAATTTGTGCAGATTACCCAGATGCTCCGGTAGAATATTTAGGGTTTCTGACAACAAGCCAAATGCAAGAGCAAGTCCGTCAGTGCCGAGCATTGTTGATGACGCCACGTTGGGTGGAAGCTTTCGGAAATGTCGCGATCGAGGCTTTAGCGTGCGGTGTACCCGTGATTGCTTACGAGCGCGGGGGGCCGGCGGAAATTGTTAGAGACGGACTGACGGGCTTTTTAGTGCAGCCTGATAGCGTAAATGGCTTGGTAGGTGCGATCGCCCGCTTAGACCAAATTGACCGCAGCGCTTGCAGGCGACAAGCAGAGGTAGAATATTCTTTATCAGCTTTGGGCGATCGTTGTGAACACTGGTTCAAATCTATCACTGCTAGTAGGGTGCGTCAGTAATAATACTGGCTAATTTTTAGAAAGATTCGCTGACTGACGCACCTTACAAGTTTATTGAGCAGCAATTCAAATCTATTCTGAAATTGAGTTAAATGAACTCTTAATCAACCACAAAAAAGGAAACAGAAAAAACTATGGCCACCGAACGTTTAGTGCTTTTGTCCAGTAGAGAAATCGAAAAAATGCGCCAAGCAGGCCGTTTAGCGGCCGAACTTCTGCTACATCTCGAACCGATGGTTAAACCGGGAGTAAGCACTCTAGAAATTAACGATGAAGCCGAACGCTGGACTTTGGCACACGGAGCAAAAAGCGCTCCGCTAGGCTATAAAGGATTTCCTAAATCTCTGTGTGCTAGCGTCAATGAAGTAGTCTGTCACGGCATCCCGAATGCTAAACAAATTCTGAGAGAAGGCGACATTATTAATATTGATGTAACACCTTTAGTTGATGGTTATCATGGCGATACTTCCAAGACTTTTTTTGTCGGGAAACCTTCACCTGTCGCTAAAAAGTTAGTTGAAGTAACCGAGGAATGTTTAAGAAGAGGAATTGCGGAAGTCAAACCGGGTGCTCGTACCGGCGACATCGGTGCAGCGATTCAAGAATATGCTGAAGCACAGGGTTTTTCGGTAGTGCGAAATTTTGCGGGACACGGCGTTCACCGAGTCTTTCACACTGAACCAGAAATTCTGCACTACGGTAAGCGGGGCACAGGAAAGAAGCTCAGACAAGGCATGGTTTTTACGATCGAGCCGATGATTAATGAGGGTACTTGGGAAGTGGAAATTCTCGCCGATGGTTGGACTTCTATCACCAAGGATGGAAAGCTTTCGGCTCAATTTGAGCACACTCTGGCTGTGACTGATTCTGGGGTGGAAATTCTGACTTTACCGTAGTAATGATTAACAAATAATCTGAAAAACTCACTCCTAAATCAATAATCAACCATATCCCGTAGGGGCGGGTTTCACCGACAATATCTAACGATTATCAACAATCTAGATAAACCCGCCCGCCACAACCGATAACCTACATCAACCTGAAATTTGCATCGAATCCGAAAATGTAGGTTTGTATTTATGGATGGGTGGGGGCGGGTTTTCGAGATTGTCTGTTTCAGTCAGAAATTGTCTGTAAAACCCGCCCCTACAGAATTACGATCGATTCACCAAACACGATATAACTAATAACTAATAACTAATAACTAATGACTGACATAAAATTTCTGCAACCAGGAGATTTGCTCAAAGTAATTGCCCCTAGTGGCACTTTGCGAGAATCAACCAACTTTGAAAAGGGTGTAGAAATTTGGAAATCCCGCGGCTATCGACTTGAATTAACACCGGGTTTTGACGATCGCTGGGGCTATTTGGCAGGTTCCGACGAAAACCGCGTCCGACAGTTGGCAGATGCCCTCAATGACCCGGATTGTCGCGGTATTCTCTGTGTTCGAGGCGGTTTCGGCAGCACTCGACTTTTGGAAAAAGGAAAAGTGGGAAAGGCGGAAAATTCCCAATTTCCAACTCCCGATTCCCATTCGTCGAAATGGTTAATCGGTTTTTCAGATATTACTGCTTTGCTGTGGAATCAGGCTAAATTGGGTGTTTGGGGCGTTCACGGCCCGATGCTGACAACTTTGGCGGATGAACCGGATTGGTCTGTCGATCGACTTTTTGACTGCATAGAAGGTCGTCCCTTACAATCTTTGCAAGGTAAAGGATGGGGCAGCGGACAAGCCACGGGGCGGCTGTTTCCTGCGAATCTGACTGTGGCTTCTCATTTGCTCGGAACCCCGTATCAACCGGATTTGACGGGGGTTATTCTCGCATTTGAGGATGTTTCCGAGGCTCCTTACAGGGTCGATCGAATGCTGACTTTGTGGCGGATGGCGGGGGCTTTCGCTGGGGTGGGGGGCATTGCTTTGGGGCGCTTCAGTCGCTGCGAGATTGACCCGAGTATTCCCAGTTTTAGCATTGAAGAGGTTTTGCGCGATCGGCTGGGGGATTTGAATATTCCGATTGTTTCGGATTTGCCCTTCGGTCACGAGGGGGTTAACGCTGCTTTACCGATGGGAATTATGGCGAGTCTCGACGCTGAATCGGGATTGCTGATTTGTGGCGATAAATCGCAACTTTAGATTATGGATCAACGTCTATAACTTTAACATGAGATTTTGCACCCGCTAAATAGCCGGGTTGGGTGAGGTTGACACGGTTGGCAGAAATTACATTTAAAATGGATTGTGTATGCAAATGTCGGCGCCAAGAAAGCAAAAAGATTTTAAATTTTTCCAGAGGTTGATATGAAAACACACAACTTGTTAAACAGTATTGCTGCCGCAGTCCTAGTTACGGGATTGGCACTTACCGGAATTTCCTCAAGTGCGGTTGGCGAACAGATACGGAATAACGATCGCATAGACGGAGTAATTCGCCGAACTTCCCCGATTTACCGTTTCCGAAATATGTGGACACCCGGATCTCCGACGGAAGAATTGCGTGGTCAAGAATACACATTTAGCGCGAGGGAAGGCGACAACATTGAAGTGTTTTTAGATACAGATAGAAGTCGCGGTTTTACTCCCGTCATGGTGCTATTTTACGGGAACAACAAACAAGTCGCTTTTACGCAAGACCGTTCTTTTAATTATCAAATTCCTCGTAGTGGCGATTACAAGCTTTTAGTGTTAGCAAAAGATGCTGCCAGAGGCGGTAACTACACGCTGGAAGTTGCGGGAATTGATGGGGGCGGCAGACAATCTCGCAATTCGCGGGACGATTGGTACACGAGGCGAGATGACGGCCGATATGACGGTCAATATGACAGAGCACAGCTTCTGCAAGATGATTTTGGCTTGCGGTCTGTTGATTGTCGCGAGAGACGTTCTATGGTGAGAGTAAGGTTTGACGATGGAAATCAAGACTCGACTTACTGCGCTGTCCCGAATAGAAGGTATCCGGCGGGAGATTATTACTACAATTCGCGGACTAGAGATTTAGACTCGGCGAGGCGGAATGATAGTAGATTTGATGCGGGCCGCGATCAATGTCGGGTAGTGGTGGGCGGAGTGTGCGTGACGAGGTAAGTAGGTCAAACTGTAGCGCGGAATCAGAAACCGGGTTTCTACCAAGAAACCCGGTTTCTTTCCGTAAGTTGTTGCGGCATTTAAAATGTCTGTCAAAAAAAATCAAAGTCTTGTGGGGAGTAGGGATTGGGCGTCCCGCCCGCCCTGAATATACAATTTAAATGCGCGACAGCTTATCGACGCACTCCGACTCCTCGAAACCGGGTTTTTTACGCTCATCTGTGGGCTGCAACACGTCTTTCAGAAAAAACCCGGTTTTTGACTACCCGTGCCTTCAGAATTATTGGTATATTAATAATATTAATGATGTAGCAAAATATATGAATGTTAAAGAACTTGAAACAGCAATTATGAACTTGTCAGTTAAGGAACTGTCAGAACTCACTGCTTGGCTGATAGAGTATCGCCAACAGGTTTGGGATAGGCAAATTGAAGACGATTTGGAGGAGGGGCGGTTAGATGCACTACTTGATGAAGTTGATGCAGAGTATGAAGCGGGATTGACTAAAGTGTTATGAAGCATCTGACTTTACCGCGTTTTTGGAACTGCTATCACCAGCTACCTCAAGAAATACAAGCTTTAGCCGATAAAAATTACGAATTACTGAAAGTCGATCCGTATCACCCTTCGGTGCATTTTAAAAAAGTTGGCAGGCGAAAGCATTTGCAATCGGTGCGAGTAGGGCATAGTTACCGAGATCTGGGAGTTGAGAAACCTGAAGGTATTGTCTGGTTTTGGATAGGGACTCATGGGGATTACGATGCAATATTAGCTCAGAAATAAAGCCGCCGATAGAGTGTGATAATAGACGTTTAATTAGTCTCTTCAGCGAGTGGGAGAGGTAAAGTAAATAAAACGTGCGGTTTGCACGTAGCGTTTCCATTCAATTAGTTTGCCCTGCGAGTGAGGAGAATTCCATTATAAACCCCCTACAGTGGAAGGATTTTAGATGTCATTTGCCAGCCTCGCAACCAACCAAATCCCGATCGCCCAAAATCGAACTCAGCCACTCCCCTCATCTCCCTCCCCGCTGACAGATGAATTTTTTGTCAAAAAGGACGATCGCACAGTGGTAAGCTACCAAAGGCATTGAAATATCTAAGGTAGAGAAAAGTTAAAATGTCGGCATTAAATGAAGTTCCCTTGTTGTTGCGGGCAGCCCGCGGCGAAACCCTAGACCGCCCGCCCGTGTGGATGATGCGCCAAGCCGGTCGCTACATGAAAGCCTATCGAGATTTGCGAGAAAAGTATCCCTCGTTTCGCGAACGTTCCGAAATTCCCGAAGTGGCGATCGAAGTTTCCCTTCAGCCGTGGCGCGCGTTTCAACCCGACGGCGTAATTCTGTTTTCCGATATTGTCACCCCCATGCCCGGTTTGGGCATCGACATGGACATCGCCGAAGGCAAAGGCCCGATTATCCACGCACCCATCCGCACTCAGCAGCAAATCGACAACCTGCAACCGCTGAACCCGGAAGAAAGCTTGCCGTTTATCAAAACAATCCTGAAATCCCTGCGCGAGGAAGTCGGCAACAAATCCACCGTGCTCGGTTTTGTGGGCGCGCCGTGGACGCTGGCGGCCTATGCGGTTGAGGGCAAAGGTTCTAAGGATTATGCCATCATTAAAAACATGGCATTTTCCGATCCAACTTTACTGCATCAGTTGCTGTCGAAATTCGCAGATGCGATCGCAGTTTACGTGCGCTATCAAATCGACTGCGGCGCGCAAGTAGTGCAAATGTTCGACTCCTGGGCCGGCCAACTGTCCCCGCAGGACTACGACACCTTCGCTCTACCTTACCAGAAACAGGTGTTCGAGCAAGTCAAAAAAACCCATCCCGACACACCGCTAATTCTGTTAGTCACCGGTAGCGCCGGCCTCCTCGAACGCATGACAACATCCGGCGCGGATATCATCAGCGTCGATTGGACAGTTGATATGGCCGACGCGCGCCGACGTTTGGGCCCGAATATGAACGTTCAGGGAAATCTCGATCCCGGCGTGTTGTTTGGTTCTCAACCGTTTATTCGCGATCGAATTCTTGATACAATTCGCAAAGCCGGTCATCGCGGACACATCCTCAATTTGGGACACGGCGTGTTACCGGGAACTCCCGAAGATAACGTGCGTTTCTTCTTTGAAACCGCAAAACAAGCCGACAAATTGCTTGCAGTTGCTGCTTGAGTCCGACAATCCGACAGGGGTTGAAACCCCTGTCTCATAGCTAAAGTCCTCGCTATGAGGACTAAAGATTAATATTTCAGTCGGTTTTAACTCACCGAAGAGCACCCTTGCCAATAAAACATCCCGTAGGGGCGGGTTCACCAATAGCTTTAAAGAGTGCAGACAGGTTAAATAAACCCGCCCCCAGCCACAAAAAGCCCTTTATTAACAATGGTGCTCTTCAGTCGGTTTCAACTCACATCTTGCACCATTCTCAAGAACAGGCAAGATGCCTGTTCCACAAGAAAATTCACTCTTTGTGGAACAGGCAAGATGCCTGTTCCTAAACAAGTAATTGAGAATGGTGCAACATCTCAGTTTCAACCGACTTTTGCCCGACGCCAGGGGTTGAAACCCCTGGCGGATTGCAGGAGAATGAAACAGCCCTATTCTCCCCCTTGCCGTCCCCCCCTTCCCCTTCTGCAAAATGAACGCCAAAAAAATTTTCATAACGGGTGCAAGTGGCTGTATCGGTCACTACATGGCCGAAACTTTGATTCAAGAAACAAACCACGAACTTTACTTATTAGTTCGCAACCCAGAAAAATTAAAATTTGACTGGAAAGCCCGCCCCGGCATCCATATATTACAAGGCGATATGCGAGATATCGAGCAACACGCCGAACTTTTGCAAACAATTAATGTCGCAATTTTAGCGGCCACTGCTTGGGGAGGAACTCAAGAAGTTTTTGACGTTAACGTAACGAAAACTCTCCAGCTAATTCAACTACTTTCGCCACAGAGTTGCCAACAAGTAATTTATTTTTCAACGGCCAGTATTCTCGGTAGAGACAACAATTTGCTCAAAGAAGCCGGGGAACTGGGGACAGATTATATTAGCTCAAAATATAACTGCATGGTGCATTTGTCAGCTTTGACCAATGTGCCTCCTATTACGGCACTTTACCCAACATTAGTATTGGGAGGAGACGCCGAAAAACCAGTCTCTCACTTGTCATCTGGCCTGCCACTTGTCGCAAAATGGATTGGTTTGATTCGCTGGTTTAAGGCAGATGGCAGTTTTCACTTCATCCACGGCGCAGATATTGCTAAAGTAGTTAATTATTTAGTTGAACATCCGCCTGCTTCCGAGGAACCGCGACATTTTGTGCTAGGAAATCCGGCGATTACAGCTAACGAAGTGGTAGAACAAGCTTGCGAGTATTTGAATAAAAAGATATTTTTTCGGATAACTCTGTCACCTTGGCTGGCCGATTTCTTTATTTGGCTGTTCCGAATTCAGGTGGCTGCTTGGGATAGATTTTGCATCAGCTACCGCCATTTTACCTATCAAAATCTTGTGAATCCCGAAAGCATAGGAATGCCGAGTTACTGCGGCACAGTGGCAGATATGTTAAGAACTAGCGGGATTCCCGATAAAAATAAAAAGTAGTCCGTACACTCCGCACCAATAATCGGACGGGCTAGAAGCCCATCCCACAAGAAAGATTGTGGGATGGGCTTCTAGCCCGTCCCTAATTATTTTTGCGCTTCTCAAATCCCATCCCACAAGAAAAACAATTTGTGGGATGGGCTTCTAGCCCGTCCCTAATTCTTTATGCTATTCAAGTCTAGTGTTTCAAATTCTTTTTTGCCTTAGTCCCATGCTTTTTAAATGCGATTATCGTCAATTAAGGGTCAAATACGATAAGATATCAGCATTTGCACACTTTAACAGGGAACTGCAAGCTAAAAATTGCGCTCATTGTGTGTGGCTTAGGGGGTGTGACCCATCGCCAGATATTCGATCGAGTGCAAGATCGTAATTTTAGCCTTAACATGAAGTCTTGAGAGTCGATCGAACTCTCAAACACGCCAGCCCGATCGCAAGTTGTTTACTGATGTGAGGTTTAACATATAATGCGAGTTCTTCTAGTTTACCCGCTGTTTCCGAAAACATTTTGGTCTTACGAGAAAATCCTAGAATTAGTCGATCGTAAAGTGCTGCTGCCACCGCTGGGTTTGGTAACGGTAGCAGCTATTTTACCCCAAGAATGGGAATTTAAGTTAGTCGATCGCAATATCAGACAAATCACCGAAGCAGAATGGGAATGGGCAGAGCTCGTTATTCTCTCCGCAATGATTGTCCAAAAAGAAGATTTGCTAGACATAATTCGCGAAGCAAAACGGCGCGGTAAATCCGTAGCTTGCGGCGGCCCCTACCCCACTTCCGTACCAGAAGAACCTCAAGCAGCGGGCATAGATTACCTGATTCTCGACGAAGGCGAAATCACCTTACCGATGTTTGTCGAAGCAATCGGGCGTGGCGAAAAAAGCGGAATTTATCGATCGGACGGCGTAAAACCCGATGTTACCACAACCCCTGTCCCCCGCTTCGACTTGCTGGAATTAGACGCCTACGACTCGATGTCGATTCAATTTTCCAGAGGCTGTCCTTTCCAGTGCGAATTCTGCGACATTATCGTGCTCTACGGTCGCAAACCCCGCACCAAAAACCCTCAACAATTGATAGCAGAATTAGACTATCTCTACAACTTGGGCTGGCGACGCGGCGTGTTCATGGTAGACGACAACTTTATCGGCAACAAACGCAGCGTCAAACTGTTGCTAAAAGACTTAAAAGTTTGGCAAGAAGAACACAAATTTCCGTTTACTTTCAACACCGAAGCATCCATCGATTTAGCCCAAGACCAAGAATTGATGGACATGATGGTTGCTTGCAATTTTAATGCAGTGTTTCTAGGGATTGAAACTCCCGACGAAGAAAGCCTGCAAATGACGAAAAAATTCCAAAATACCCGAAATTCCCTGATCGAATCCGTAGAGTTAATTGCAAAATCCGGTTTGCGAGTAATGGCCGGATTTATCATCGGATTTGACGGCGAAAAACCCGGTGCCGGTCAGCGGATTGTCCAGTTTGCCGAAGCAGCAGCCATTCCGAGCACAACGTTTGGAATGCTGCAAGCTTTGCCACACACGGCATTGTCTCACAGACTAGCAAAAGAAGGGCGGTTGCGCGACAAATCGGGCAATCTCAACCAGACTACTTTGATGAACTTCATTCCGACGCGGCCTCTCGAAGATATTGCCCGCGAATATGTCGAGGCATTCTGCGAAGTGTACGATGCTGAGAAATATTTAGACCGGACTTATCGCCATTTCTTAATGTTAGGTGCACCCACAGCAAAGATACCTGCAAGAGTTCCCAGTTGGATCGACTTGCGAGCACTGTTAACTGTGGTGTGGCGTCAGGGAGTCAAGCGCAAAACTCGGTGGAAGTTCTGGCATCATTTGTTCAGCATTCTCAAACGCAATCCTGCGGTTTGGGATCATTATTTGACTGTGTGTGCTCACAACGAGCATTTTCTGGAATACCGCCAAATTGTGCGGGATGAAATTGAAGCTCAATTGGCTGACTTTTTGGCTAATGAGTCTCAAACTGTATATCAAGAACCTGTTCCTGTTGAGGAAAAGCAAGTGCAAGCGGTTTAGGGTTGGAGAATTCAACCGAATAGCCAGATACCGTACTTCTTAAACAAGTCAGGTATCTGGCTATTCTCTTTTGTTAGGTGGAGTTCCTTATAAAATTTTTGTCTTCTTCATGACCAAACTCGCTGAATTGGATAAGCATCAAAAGCCTCATCGCGACTAATCAAAACCAGCGAATGATTCATCGTCTGTGCTACCAGAATGCGATCGAAGGGATCTCGATGATGCAGAGGAAGACCTGCGTAAATCTCAGTGTCTTCAAGTGTAATTGGTAGAATTTGAGCGTTAATGTATTGCAATTCCTTCGGCAGGTCTTCAAATGGTCGATTCAGTTGAAGCTTACCGACATTGATTTTAATAGAGATTTCCCAAAGGCTGGCCATACTAAAGTACAAACCTGTTTTAGTATCGATAGCTTCTTTTGCTTTACTACCTAGATTGGAATCGCCAAGCAAATACCACAGAAAGGCATGAGTATCTAAAAGGGATTCCATGTTACATATATTCCTTTAAATCTTCCAGAGGCTCATCGAAATCATCAGACATAACAATCTTACCTGCCCAACTACCATAACCATGAGGTTGTTCAAGTTGTTCTTGAGATGATTCAGTTTTTGCGTGTTTTTCAAGTAAATATTTTGCATAATGCAATATCTCTTGTTTGAGAGATTCTGGCATTTTGACGACAGTTTGAAAAATCTCTATATCGAGAGTCATGATTTATTTGGAATCTTTACTATCTAATATTCACCAATTATACCGTAATTGCAGTCAAAGGGTATTTAGAATGGTTCTATCGTTTAATCTCGTTTCCAAGCAGAGCCGGGAAATGTCATATCCTGCGGCTCAACCGCCTCTTGAGAGCAGGTGAGAGAGCCTCCCAAGGCATTCCCAGTTTCTGACTGAAAACTTGAAATACTACTATTGGCGGTAGCGGTTATTTCGGCAGATAGAGGCGCGATCGCCCGCAACTATGAAAATCTAATTACAAGCTCAAAAATATCAAAATAGCGATCGCCCTCAACCCGCCATGTTAGGAACAAATCAACTCAGAACAGCCGCTCTCTTAGGACTCCTAAGCGGCCTTCTCGTTTTAGGAAGTTATTATTTAATCGGCAACGAGCAAGGACTTTACATCGGTTTAGCGCTAGCCGCCTTCTCAAGTTTTAGCTCTTGGTACTATTCCGACACGGCAGCGTTAATGGCTTACCGCGCTCAGCCGATCGCCCGCAGCGAAGCACCCGAAATCTACGATATGGTAGCCTCGCTGAGTGAAAAAGCCCAAATTCCGGTGCCTAAAATATTTCTAGTTCCCACTCAATCTCCCAACGCATTCGCCACAGGAAGAGACCCGGAACACGCAACAATAGCAGTTACTGAAGGCATCATCAAGCTGCTTTCTCGCGAAGAATTGGAAGGGGTTTTAGCGCACGAACTCACGCACATCCGCAACCGCGACACCCTCACTCAAGCAGTTGCAGGCACAATTGCCGGCGCGATTACATTTGTCGGGCGAATTCTGACTTTTGGAGCGCTTTACGGCCCGGTAACGCGGGATAGCAGACAAGGCCCGAATCCGTTTGGTTTGCTGTTTTTAATCATTTTAGCACCGCTATCAGCAACCGTAATTCAATTGGCGATTTCTCGGACGAGGGAATTTGCAGCCGACAGCGGTGCGGTGGAAATTACCAATAACCCGATCGGCTTAGCAAACGCGCTGCAGAAATTGGAGAAACTGGGTCATGAAATTCCCATGCACGGCAATCCTGCGATGTCGCCGCTGCTGATTGTGAATCCTTTTTCGACTAAAGGTTTGCAGTCACTTTTCCGCACTCACCCGCCGACAGAGGAGCGCATTCAACGTCTTTTGGAAATCGCGCAGCAGCAGCAAGGTACTCCAGTTATGGCTTACATAAACGGAGTTTGATCGATCGAAAATGCAGCAACAATATTTAGAAGCCCGGTGTTTTGAAGCAGCCGGGTTTCTGTTTGTTTATAATGCTCGCTGTGGTACGAGGGAAAAACGAATAAGAAGAAATTTGAGTATCAGGGAGAGCGCCCTGTAATTGCTCTCCCTTAATACAATTACTTGCGATCGCACAAACGCGCGTTTGTCCGTTTGCCGTTGTCTGTTTCAGTCGGCTCATCGTGGAGTGCGATCGCAAAACGCAGATGATTTGGAATCATCTGCGTTCATCGGCGGTTTAATTAAACCGTATTAAACTGAAGCCGCAACCTTATCTAAAGGCCGCACTTGACCGAGGAATTCGCGAAGTGCATCACCTTCCACCACCTCAGTTTCTAACAGTGTCTGCGTAATTGTTTCCAACAATTCCCGATTTGCTTTCAGAATATCCAAAGCTTGCTGATGTGCAGTTTCGACAATTTCCTTCACTTCTTGGTCGATCGCCTCAGCAGTCTGAGCACTTACCGCACGGCGGGCATTTCCCATACCGTCATTGAGGAACATTGATTGTTGACCTCGATCGTAAGCTAGAGGCCCCAAAACCTTACTCATCCCGTAAGTTGTCACCATCCGTTCAGCTAAATCAGTCGCCCTTTGCAAGTCATTTGAAGCGCCAGTAGTAATGCTACCAAACACGACTTCCTCAGCCGATCGCCCGCCCAGCAAAGTTGCAATTTGACCCCGCAACTCCGATTCATCTAACAAGAAACGGTCTTCAGTCGGTACTTGCAACGTGTAACCCAATGCAGCCATACCGCGCGGGACGATCGAGATTTTTGACACTTCGCCGCCGCCCGTCATCGCAGCACCCACCATCGCGTGCCCGACTTCGTGGTAAGCCACAATCTTTTTCTCTTTTTCGTTGAGCACCCGGCTTTTCTTTTCCAAGCCAGCGACAACGCGCTCAAACGCCTCAAAAAAGTCTTCCTGCGCTACAGTTAGGCGCTTGTTGCGAGCAGCTAGCAAGGCAGCTTCATTGACCAAATTTGCCAAATCTGCGCCCGAAAAACCGGGGGTGCGAGTGGCGACCGCCTTCAAGTCAATATCCGGGCCCAACTTCACTTTTTGAGAGTGAATGTTCAAAATTTCTTCGCGGCCAGATAAATCGGGGCGATCGACTAAAACTTGGCGATCGAAACGGCCAGGGCGCAACAAAGCAGCATCCAAACTTTCTGGGCGGTTAGTTGCAGCCAGCACAATTACCGTAGTATTGCCCGCCGCAAAACCGTCCATTTCAGTTAATAATTGATTGAGAGTTTGTTCGCGTTCGTCATTCCCACCGAAGCTAGCGTTACTGCTACGAGATTTGCCGATCGCGTCCAATTCATCAATGAAAATAATACAAGGAGCCTGTTTCTTAGCCTGCTCGAATAAATCTCTAACTCTTGCAGAACCAACACCTACAAACAGTTCCACAAACTCCGAACCGGAGATGCTAAAAAACGGCACGCCAGCTTCACCAGCCACTGCTTTTGCTAACAGCGTTTTGCCAGTTCCCGGAGGCCCGACTAACAGCACGCCTTTCGGAATTCTCGCGCCAATTGCCGTAAATCTGTCAGGAGTTTTCAGAAATTCAACAACTTCGACTAATTCAGTTTTCGCCTCTTCCACTCCAGCCACATCAGCAAAAGTAATTTTCGCTGATTCGCCTTCTACATAGACCTTAGCTTTGCTTTTGCCGATCGAGAGCGCGCCCTGTGGCCCGCCGCCCTGCCTGTTCATGAAAAATTGAAAAATCGCCACAAAAATCAGCGGCGGAACCACCCAGCTTAAAACGCTTCCGATCCAGCCATTTTTAGAAGGGGGAGTGGCAGCAAATTCAACGCCTTTTTCTTGCAAAAGTTTAGGAAGTTCCAGGTCAAAAATCGGCGTAGTTGACAGCACTTGACCGGGTTTGTCGCCTTCACCTTTGAGTTGGTAGCGAATTTCATTTTGACCTACCGAAGCTCGCACTACATCTTGTTCTTGTACTTGATGGACGAACAAGCTGTAAGGCACTTGCGGAATTTGGGGGCCGAACAAATTGGGTAAAAAGATGTTTGCCAGCAAAAACAAACTTGAGAGCAATAACAAGACATTGCTAATTTGTCGAAAACGAGGTGGTTGGGGCTGGTCTTTAATAGCCATTGATAACTGTCATCCTTTGATTTAAAGCAGTTTTATTCATCTATTTTCTCATCAAATACCCAAACACTGTTAAGCGGATTTCCTCACTTTATCGGGTGGGTTAACCCGCTAGCACGGATTTGCTATTATTAACAATGTTTTTTTTAACGTACCGCGAAGGACACGTTCGGCGAAGCCGTTCCCGTTCCCCGCAGGGGTTCGGTGAAGGGTAGGGTAGGAAGAGAACAGAAGAGCGTTATAGTGTGTAGGGTGCGCCGAATAACACCGAAGATTTATGCAGCTTCTGGGTTTAATTGAATCATTTCCCAAGTGGTATAAGTGCCGATCGCACCCCAAATCGCGTAAGGCAAAAGTAACAAAGCGGCGGTTTGAGAAATCGGCAAAACAGCCAACGTCAGCACAACTCCCAAAATCTCGCCAGCCCCTCCCAAAATCGTCCCTACTTTGAGACTTTTGGCTCTGAGAGTAGCAGGAATATAAGCAACTGTGACAATTTCTAAAAGCAAGTACAAAGCCATCAGCAGCCATGTTTTGAGACTACCGGGTTCCTGTTCCCACACGAAAGTAGCGCTGCCGGCCCCGCAAGCAAAAATCACCGTCCAAATTAACGGAATAGCAGGCTCAAAAAACATCCAATCCGGCCTTTGAAGTTTGACTGCCCAGTTAATATCGCGCAGTTTAAAAAACAGAGTGCCGAAGGCGACTGAGAAAGTCACGCCGCCGATAATCATCCAAGATTCAATCATGGTTTTCAACTTTCCAATTGCTCGATCGCTCATTAAGTCGATCGTGCCAACTCCAAGCCGAACTTAGATCCGCCTATAGTAATAACTTTTGTAAAGCCCGATGCAATTATTGCTAACCGCCCGACACATTCTTAGCAAACTCTTCGCGTCCAGACACCAAATTAGCTGGAACGCCGTTAGGGTAATTTTGCGCGATTAAAGCTTGCAATTTTTGAACTCGGTTTTCAGGGTTTGGGTGAGAACTCAAAAACTCCGGCGGCGCTTCGCCCTTCCTAGCAGCACCGAGGATTTGCATTACCTCAACAATTCCTCTAGGATCGTAACCCGCCTCCGTCATAAACCGAAAACCGAGCCGATCGCTCTCAAGTTCATCCGATCTACCGTACCGCAAACCAACAACTTGATTGACAGCTTGAGCAATTAAGGCTGCCTGCTGACCGCCCCCGCGCTCGTCGCTAGTAGCCACCCCAACCGCCGTTACCAAAGACCTGCCCAACTGCTGTTTTGCCAAGTGTTCCGCACCGTGGCGCGCCACAACGTGACCGCTTTCGTGCCCCAGTATAGCGGCCAACTGAGCCTCGGAATTCAGCCGCCGCAGGAGCCCCGCAGTAATGAAAACTTGTCCCCCCGGTAAAGCAAAAGCATTGACAGTTTGGGCATCTCGCAGCAGGTGGAATTCAAACGGATAACCTGCTTGTTTCGCCGCCGAACCGTTGACAACTCGTGCTCCTACTCGATCGAGATACTGCTGAATACTTTGGCTGGGATAAAGCCCCCCGTGCTTGGCGGCCATTTGATCCCGCGCCTGCAATCCCAAAACTATCTCTTGGCGGGGAGAAAGCTGCACTCGCTGTCTTTCTCCTGTTACCGGATTTTCTACGTCGTTTGTAAAATAGGTGATTGCTCCAAAAAATGCCATTAACAGCCCGATCGCGGCTCGAAATAAAAATTTATTCACAGGTTTTTACCTAAAAAGTTTCGCGATTAGAATACTATGGTTACAGCGCTCTCGACATCTGTCTGAAGTATCAAGAATGGAAAGTTGTTAGAGTTTTTTTGGATAATTTGCGAACAAGGCTTTTTTTAACGAACCGCGAAGGCGCGTTAGCGCTAGGACACGAAGGAAGAGAAGAAGAGAAGAAGAAGGTTATAGTTATTAAATTGGTTAAACTGAGATGTTGCACCATTGTCAGCAACAGGCAAGATGCCTGTTCCACAAGAAAATCTATTCTTTGTGGAACAGGCATCTTGCCTGTTCCGAAAAGGCTAATTGAGAATGGTGCAACATATGAGTTAAATCTCTTGAATCCATTACACAATCCGTTGCCGAACTTCCTTCCCAATATGTTCCAAGCTACCCGCCGCCGCCTCGCTATTTGGTACACTGCCGTTACTGCTGTATTGTTACTTGTATTCGCCACGGGTTTCTATTTCTACGTCCGCACTACTTTGATCGATCGCATTGATGACACCCTCAATCATGTTGTCGAAGTAATAGAGCGAACTCTCGTTATCGAACCCCTAACTTTCCCTAATACCAAAGATAAAAATAAGTTGCAAGTTAATATTCAAGCGAGTTTTCGAGATAGCACCGATGCAGTAGAAGACGACCACATTGATTTAGAATGGTTCAGTCCTACGGGCGAATTGCTGTGGTCTACTTTATCGGAACCGCTGAATATTCCGATTCACGCTAACCGCACCGGCGAAACAGTTTGGATAATTAATAATAAGTTGCAGTTTGAGGGTAAAAATCAGGCTCAAGAGCCTTCGACTTCGCTCATAGTAAAACAGCACGACACGGGTTTGAACGCGAATACACGGATGAATATGGAAACTCTTCGGTTTTTAGAGGGAAGAGAGAAGAGGGATTTAACCGCAGAGGCGCAGAGGGCGCAGAGGGGAGAAAGAAGAGGTTTTGATGGCGGTTTGAATGCAGGTTGGCAGGAAAATCTAAATTTAGGTAGTGAAAAGTCTATTGCACAAAATACAAATCGTGTTTCTACCAAACCAATTAGCATTCGGACAACTCAAAACTATTCCCTCAGACAAGTAACGCAGCGAGTACAAATCGGCCGCCAAGTTCTGGGATATTTGCGAGTCAGCCATCCTTGGTTTGAAGTGACAAAACCCATCCGCCAATTAATTCTCGATTTGATTTTGGGCGCGGGTTTAACTCTAATTTGCGTGGCGGCTATTGGCTGGCTGCTGTCGGGATTGGCGATGGCACCGATTCGGGAGTCTTACGGGCGTCTCAAACAGTTTACTGCTGATGCTTCTCACGAACTCAGAAATCCGATCGCCACTATTCAAACTAACGTCCAAGTAGCTTTGGCCGAACCGGATATCGAACCGCAGCAGCATCAACAGCTACAAGTTATCGAACGCCTTACCCGCCGTTTAGGGCGCTTGGTTGACGATTTGCTGTTTTTAGCCAGACAAGACAGCGGTATCGTGCAGCAGCAGTGGATTGAGGTTCCTCTCGATGCTTTGCTGATGGAGGTAATTGAAGAACAACAGGCGATCGCCACAACCCAAAATCTCTCTCTTTCTTTAGAAATTGTCGATCTGCCCAACGCTGACGACAACTTTACACTGTTGGGCGACTGGGATCAACTAGCCCGACTCTTTACCAATATCGTCAGCAACGCCGTGCAGTACACACCCTCTGGCGGCGAAATAGAAGTAGAATTGCAACTTGCAGCCAAAAACAAAAGAAATTCGGCGATGTTAAATCCTGCGCTGCAAATAAAAGTAACAGACACCGGCATCGGAATTTCCGCAGAAGCCCTGCCGCATTTGTTCGATCGATTCTACCGCGCAGATCCCGCCCGCACCCACCGCAGCGCCGCCGGTTCAGGTTTAGGATTAGCCATCGCCAAAGCCATTGTCGAAAATCACCGAGGCCAAATCCGCATTGACAGCCAAGTCGATCGAGGTACCGCCGTTACCGTCACCCTCCCCGCCCACAAATCAGAACAATCTCGCCCCTAAAACTTCCCCTCTTCCTCTCTTCCTCTGCGCCCTCTGCGCCCTCTGCGGTTTAAAAAAAATCTACCCCTCAAACCCTTATTCTTCCTACCTCGCGCCCAAACCCAGCTATTAAAATTCAATTCCCGCATAGATTAACATAAACGTTGTTGGAAAACCTCGATCGAACTTGTGAGGAGTTATTTATGTTTCGCCACAATCTACCGTTAAAAAAAATCAGCTTGCTAGCAGCCACCTGCGGAGGTTTACTCGTTAGTCTCGCAACACTTTCCCAAGCCGGCGGCCCCCCGCCCCAACAAGGAAAACCCGTTTCCCAACCCGCAGAGACTCCCGCAGCCACTGAAGAACCCGTCAGTGAACCAACTCCGGCTGCGAGTCCGGGCCCCAGCGGGATGCCTTCTACACCAACAGACGCGCCTCCCCGCTTCCCCATGCCCAGTGCGCGAGTTACGCCTGCCGAAGGCATGATAGTAATTAAACTGGTGAATACCACCAATGCTGTCATCAATTATCAAATCGTAGGCGTCACCCAGCCGCGCACTCTGGGCGAACAATCGGAAATTTTGCTTCAAGCCCTCAAAGTGCCAATCACCCTCACTTACCAGCGCCCAGACGGCGGATTGCTGCTGGTTCGCCCCCAAGCAACCGCGATGCCGGGAATGTTGCAAGTCAGTTTCGGGGCGACAACTGACTTGGACGCTGATACAAAATCGCTGCAAATTCAGGAAGATGGCAAGGTAATTTTGAATTAGTTTAACTGTTGACTGTTGACTGTTGACTGTTGACTGTTGACTGTTACCATTCGTGTCAACTTAAGACTCAAATCCATAATCAATATCGTTTATAGTTGAGTTTAGATCCCCCCTAACCCCCCTTAATAAGGGGGGAAAAGAGTATTCTTACCTCCCCTCTAACTCCCATTAATAAAGGGGAAAGAGCATTCAAAGTCAACCCCTACTCCCCACCGATCAGGGGGATTTAGGGGGATCGAAACTTCGATACAAACGAGATATACACAGGGTTTTAGTATTAGGTTGACACCGATGGGCTGTTACTAATTTACAATTCCCAATTCCCAGTCAACCGTCACTCGCCGAGTAACAAAGGAGGTAACTTAGTAAAAGGTAAATCCTCGTTGACTGCATCAATTTCTTGCTGTTCTCTTTCGTTGATTTGACCGATATAAGACTTGAGAATTTGCGCCAGACGGTTGTTATAAAATCGGTGCAAACTATAATTGGGCGTAGCTGGAAAGCCGCGCCGTTTTTTGTGCCGCCCGCCGGCACCGGGATCGAAGCTTTGGATGCCCCGATCGATCGCCCATTCGATCGGCGTATAGTAGCAAGCATCGAAGTGCAAGCAGTCGATTTCCTGCAAACTTCCCCAATAACGCCCGTACAGTCGATCGCCCTTATACAAACAAAAAGACATACCCACCGGCTGTCTGTCATCTTCCTTGTCGTAGGCGGCTACAAATAAAACTCGATCGCGATAATTGTGGTGTAACTGTTCAAAAAATCGCTTAGTCAGATACTTGCTTCCCCACCAACCAAATTTGTCGCAAGTATTCTCATAAAAAGCATACATTTGACCAAACATGGCTTGGGGAATTTCATCGCCAGTCAGCGTTTTTACCAACAAACCAGCTTGGTCAACTGCTTTGCGTTCGCGCTTGATATTGCGGCGCTGGTTGGCATTAAATGCGCCTAAATAATTGTCAAAATTTTGATAGCCTTGATTTTGCCAAATATAGCTGTGGTGCAGCCAACTGCTGAAACCGTGGCGTTCCATTCTTTCGCGCCATTCGGGATCGACATAAAGGAAATTGCAGCCGGAGATATTGTGGCGATCGCAAAAATGGTCGATCGCGCTTACCATTACTCCAGTTAACTCGTCTTCATCTTCCCCCTCGGCAATCAAAAACCGATAACCTTCAGCCGGAGTAAACGGCGTCATTCCCATCAATTTGGGATAATATTGAACACCCAAACGTTGAGCTAAATCCGCCCACTGATTATCGAATACAAATTCCCCGTAACTGTGGCTTTTGACATAAAGTGGCGCGCAAGCAATCAACTGTTTGTCTCGCCACACAGTCAAGTGATGCGGTAGCCAACCGGTTTTACCTGTCGCACTGCCGGAGACTTCGAGATTGTTCAGCCAATCCCATTCGAGAAAGGGAGTTTTTAGTGGCATCGCCAAGGCATCCCACGACGCTTGCGGGATTTCGCCTATTTTGCTAATCCAGGCTACAGAATATTCAGGTTTTGGCTGTTTCAGCATAGGGAGATTTGTGCGTAGAGGGATCGAACTTCATTTAAGTTAATACAATCTCCCCTGCTTGTGTAATTACTCGCCACAGGCAAGATGCCTGTGCTACACAAGTGTTGTGGGGAGTAGGGGTTGGGCTTCTAGCCCGCCACAGGCAAGATGCCTGTGCCACACAAGTGTTGTGGGGAGTAGGGGTTGGGCTTCTAGCCCGCCCCGAATCTATAATGCAAAAATACCTCTTGTCCCACCTGTTTAACCGCCAAAAGCTGCAATTTCGGAGCTAAATCAGCCAAAAAACCCTCTCCCTCCACAGGTGTCGGTGCATCCGCCCCGCCCAAAATTAACGGGCACACCGTCAGCCAAAGTTCGTCTACCAAGCCCGCAGCCAGCACAGAGGCTACGAGTTTTCCCCCGCCCAGAATCGCCAAGCGTTTGATACCGAAGTTTGCTAACTGTTGAAACGCATCAATCCAATCAATCTCTCCACCTGCGGTTTTCGCATAGATAATTCGATCGAATTGAGATGTTGCACCCTTGTCAATAAGCCTTTTATGAACAGGCAAGATGCCTGTTCCACAAGAAAATTCATCTCTTGTGGAACGGGCATCTTGCCCGTTCTTGAGAGGAGACGGCAATGCCGTTTCCTTACTGTCTTGCCCCGTCAGCAGCCAGCGAGGCACCGGTTGTTGGAAAAATCGCAAATTTGGGTCAAATTGGGACGATCGCGAACATACAATTTGCACCGGTTGTGGTGGCTTCCCTTGCAGTTCCCTCTGTTTGAGCAATTCCGGCGAAATCACTCTCATCGTCGTCCCATAAGCCTGTAACGTGCCGTTGCCGAACAAAACCGCGTCACTTCCTGCTACTTGCTGTTCGAGGTGGGCTTTGTCGTTGGCAGAACCGAATCTCGCGGGCGATCGGACTGCATCTGCAATTTTACCGTCAGCACTGATCGCGAGTATTACTGTTGCGTAAGGTCGATCGATCTTATCTGTCATTAATTTATCCGTCCTGGACGCACCGGTGCTCAGAAACCGGGTTTTTTAGCAAAATCTTTCGTTGTCGCCCACAGATTAGGTAAAAAACCCGGTTTCTTTGGGAAAAATCCGTGAGTTTTGTTTATCAAATTTTCAATATCATAGCGGCAAAAGAGGACACTAGGTTTCTAAAGGAACTGCTAAATATACTATAAAATCTGGCATAATATCTCTCTATGCAGATCGACAGTTGAGAAATTGACCGAGAGCACCATGAAATTGATAGAAGTCGGATCGGTCTTGAAAGCTCTTAACTTCGACAGCTATTTTGCGACCTTCTTTTTCTGCACCGATCAATTCTTCGGCGGTCATATCGATAAACATGGCTAGACCTTCTTCATCGACTTGCACCCGAAATTTTTCACGAATAACTATCGATCCATCTTTTTGTAAAGCAGCTTTGACAGTATCGTGAAAAATATCTTTAGCAGGCATTTAAAAACTCCATTGCTCTCATTCTCTATTTGAGAGCACCCCTACAAACACAAAAATTCGATTATCGCCCGCCGCTAACTCCCTCCAATCGCAGGAAATGCACCCGACCTGACTTATCGCCCGCTACAACTATCACTCCATCAGGCGCAAAAGCACAGCAATTAAACTCAGTTTCTCCCCTGAAACTAGCAATTTCTTTACCTGTGAGCAAATCCCAGACTTTCAGGGTTTCATCCTTGGAAGCCGAAATCGCTGTTTTACCGTCGGGCGCGATCGCCACTGCACTTACCGCGTCACTATGACCCGTGAGAGTTTTCAGTTGTGAGCCTGTCTCGGTGTCCCAGATTTTCAGGGTTCGATCATCGGAAGCCGAAATCGCTGTTTTACCGTCGGGCGCTATCGCCACTGCTAGTACCGCGCTACTATGACCCGTGAGAGTTTTGAGTTCAGAGCCTGTCTCGGTGTCCCAGATTTGCAGGGTATCATCGGAAGCCGAAATCGCTGTTTTACCATCGGGTGCGATCGCCACTGCTGTTACCCCGGAACTATGACCCGTGAGAGTTTTCAGTTGTGAGCCTGTCTCGGTGTCCCAGATTTTCAGGGTTTGATCGTCGGATGCCGAAATCGCTGTTTTACCGTCTGGTGCGATCGCCACTGCTGTTACCCAGGAACTATGATCCGTGAGAGTTTTCAGTTTCCGGCCTGTCTCGGTGTCCCAGATTTTCAGGGTATAATCCCCGGAATCGGAAATCGCTGTTTTACCGTCGGGCGCGATCGCCACTGCACTTACCGCGTCACTATGACTCGTGATAGTTTTCAGTTGTGAGCCTGTCTCGGTGTCCCAGATTTTCAGGGTTTGATCCCATGAAGCCGAAATCGCTGTTTTACCGTCTGGTGCGATCGCCACTGCTAGTACCGCGCTACTATGATCCGTGAGAGTTTTCAGTTCAGAGCCACTCTCGGTGTCCCAGATTTTCAGGGTTTGATCATCGGAAGCCGAAATCGCTGTTTTACCGTCTGGTGCGATCGCCACTGCTGTTACCCCGGAACTATGACCCGTGAGAGTTTTGAGTTCAGAGCCTGTCTCGGTGTCCCAGATTTTCAGGGTATCATCGGAAGCCGAAATCGCTGTTTTACCGTCTGGTGCGATCGCCACTGCTGTTACCCCGGAACTATGACCCATGAGAGTTTTCTGTTCAGAGCCACTCTCGGTGTCCCAGATTTTCAGGGTTTGATCCCCGGAAGCGGAAATCGCTGTTTTACCGTCTGGTGCGATCGCCACTGCTGTTACCGCCAAACTATGACCCGTGAGAGTTTTCAGTTCGTAGCCTGTCTCGGTGTCCCAGATTTTCAGGGTTTGATCGTCGGATGCCGAAATCGCTGTTTTACCGTCTGGTGCGATCGCCACTGCTGTTACCGCCAAACTATGACCCGTGAGAGTTTTCAGTTGTGAGCCTGTCTCGGTGTCCCAGATTTTCAGGGTTGTATCCCATGAAGCGGAAATCGCTGTTTTACCGTCTGGTGCGATCGCCACTGCTGTTATCGCGAAACTAGAACCCGTGATAGTTTTCTGTTGTGAGCCTGTCTCGGTGTCCCAGATTTTCAGGGTTGTATCCCATGAAGCCGAAATCGCTGTTTTACCGTCTGGTGCGATCGCCACTGCTGTTACCCTGGAACTATGACCCGTGAGAGTTTTCTGTTCAGAGCCACTCTCGGTGTCCCAGATTTTCAGGGTTTCATCCTTGGAAGCGGAAATCGCTGTTTTACCGTCTGGTGCGATCGCCACTGCTGTTACCCTGGAACTATGACCGGCAAGCGTCCGCAGCGCACCCTCATTTGCCCTTTCCAGATTAGGCTTCAAAGGCCACAGGCAGGAACTATTTCTCGACTGCTTAGCTTGTTTCACGACCCCCTGAATTTCAGGTGTTTCAAAATCCACCAACCGACTCCACAAATGCCCTGCAAGCTGCGTTTTATCCTTCTCCAAAACGTGCGCCGACTTGCGAATTGCCCCTTGAATCCATCTCAGAGTTTGACCTTGCTCCTCCGACAGCAAAACATCAGAAACTCTCGCCAAATCGTAATCCTCAATTAGCGCTTGTACCCCCAAAAATTCCAGTTTCATCTCAATAAAACCGAAATCCGTCAACCAAGCACAATAACGATTAAAATCCTTCAACCCCTGAACGAAATCCCTGGGTTGATATTTCAATAAATATTCCCGCTCGCCTTGACTCTGCTGCGCCAACCACACACCTAACTTGCTCATATCGGCGATCCTTCCAACCTGTTATTAATACCTTGGCGGTTAAGTTCTTCCACATTCACCCCAGCAGATTGCACAGTTTCATCTTTTTCGAGAAACTCGCGAAAGGTGTTGTGATAAATATTGTAGCGAATTTCCCCGTTTACCTGTTCCTGTCGCAAAAAAGAATCCCATTTCTTTAGTACCTGCTGTACTTTAAAATCCGTCTCGCGCACCGATTTGGCAATCCAGCGGCGAGCAACAGGCTCGTGAGCTTTCGACAGCACGTAGATAATATTAACTTTCAATTCCAGCAGAGGATCGTCTTCGTGACCAATCATCTGTACCCAGTGTTTTTGATAATATTCCTCCAAACCCGCAGGCAAATCATTTAAATTCACATCATTGTACGTGCCGCCTTCAATCTCATCAAGTACGTGGCGGAGGTAGATAAATTTCTTTTCGCTTTTTTGGGCTACCGCCGTCACAAACTCTTCCCGCTGCAAATTTCGACCTTTAATCCAATCCTGAATTAACTCGCTTCTCTCCGTGCGTTTTCTCAGATAAGCCTCGACATCTTCGAGACTTTTTCCATCGTATTTCATCAAATCAAAAACTGTCCGGTTAGCTGCCGGCATTGGCAGAAATTCTGGTCGCTTCGAGACAATAAAATAAACGTTATCGGGCAAATCATTAGGCAAATAAAGGACATTGCTGCCGCTACTTTGCTCCTTCAAATCAACTTCATCCAGCGCATCCACCACAAAAATCAACTTTTTGCCGCCCACTTTAGCGCTAACTTCCCCCAGCAACCTGCCTAGAAAGTTGCCGTTTTCCAGGGCATTTTCCGGCAGTCGCGGGTACTTCTCTTTAAGATTAAAACCTTCAATTAACTGAATGCAAGCATTTTCCAAAAAAGTTTTAGCGCTGACAATCCCGTCCGGTTGCGAGTTGAAATGAGTAACGCAGCGTCGCTTCAGCAGCACCACACAGGCTGCCATAATCGCGCTTTTCCCAACACCCGGTTCCGCCTGCAAAACAAAATAGCCTTTCCGATTTTTATTCAGAAACTCGTTAATTGCTTCAAACACAAATTTCCGACCGGTAAAGTCTTTAATTCTGTCCTGAATAATCGTCTCGGATTTGAGGGAAATCGGCAAACTCGGCGCGGCAGGATCGATGTATCTTTGCAGCAACGCCCGAATCTGCGCCAAATCAGATCGGATGCCAATTTCGATCGCGCCCAATTTCGCCATCACTTGACAAATCTGCTGCTTAGTTGCTACCGCCTCCAACTTATCGATAATCTCCCGATTTTGCAGCTTCAAATCCTTGAGATCCGCCAAAGCAATTTGGTGCAGATTCAACAGCATCGCCGCAAACTTTTCTCCTCCCTTGGCTGCATCTTGTTTCAGCACTTCCCGGTACGCCTTCGGAAATGTTTCGTACAGTCTTTGCGCCGCAAATTCCACGATTTCTGCATCAAAGGATTTCCCCTCACTGGCCGCGAATTCCCCGATGAATCTTGCCCAATCTTCCGGTGTCAATCCCGTAACTCGATCAAACTCCGCAGCATCCGCCGAAAAAATCAGAGTCAGTTGGTCTTCAGAAATATTTAAACCCCTTGACAAATCAACCCCTTCTGTGTTAATATTCAGCCAATATTCAGGAGTTTTTTCGGCTAATCGATCTAAATCCCTGGCAGACGAATTTTTACTAAGGGCGATCGCAATTAATTCATCTGACGAAGCAACATCTTTCAAAATATAGGCGATCGCCTCACCCGCCGCCTCAATCAAATCGCGATTGTCAAGAATATTCGGATTTTTTCCCAACTTTTCGGCGATCAGATTTCCCAAGTCGTTAGCCGCCATATTCCCCGCTATACCGCCCGCGATCGTTGCTAATATCGAAATGCCCCCAACGGCTGGATTGGCCATCACACCCAATGCTGCTGTCACTCCCGGATGGGCGATCGCGCTGGCAATCATTGGCGCAACACCCATCACCGCACTCCATCCAAGAACCCTAACTTTAGTATTAGCTAAATCAACTAACGACATACTGTAAATATTCCCCGCGCTTTGCAATACTTTAGCGCGACAATATAATTAAAAACAAGGTTAATTAATCTCACATCTTTCACCATTCTTAGGAATAGGCTTTCCGGCCTGTTCCACAATGATTCTTAAGAACAGGCCCGAAAGCCTGTTCCACAAAAACTAAATTTTCTTGTGGGGTGTAGGGGTTGGGCGTCTCGCCCGCCCCAAAATACAATCTGCCCGCCCCAAAATACAATCTGCCCGCCCCAAAATACAATTGTATATTCAGTCGTCTTTAGACGACTTTAGCTATGAGACAGGGGTTTAAAACCCCTGGCGGCCCCCGCAACAACCTAACGGCCCCGACAACCTCCTCACACCCCCGTAACAAACTCGCCACCCCACAACAATTTGTAAAGTTTTTTATAGATCCGATCGCACAGCTTGTATTTAACGGATAATGTCTGTTTATTTATTTTGCAACCCCAGCGATCGCCCTAGCAAAGTATTTACTTTTCTTTACAAACAGCCGCTCAAAAAACGGCGCGACAGGTAAAAATTTCCTTGCAGACTTCAAATGCGTCGCGCGATCGACTAGAGTAAAAAAAATGGCTTTATCCGTTTATTCATCGCAAAGGAAACAAAGCTCATGGTTCAACGCGGTTCTACAGTTCGGATTCTCCGCAAAGAATCCTTCTGGTATCAAGAAGTGGGCACCGTTGCTACGGTAGACCAAAGCGGCATTAAATACCCAGTTATCGTTCGCTTTAACAGCGTAAATTATGCAGGCGTCAACACCAACAACTTCGCCCAAAGCGAATTAGTGGAAGTGTCAGCACCCAAAGCAAAAGCGAAAACAGGGACTCCAGTAGCTTCCGGCGGCAAACAAACCACGCTGGACGAGAAAACCCGGAAAACCGGCAGCGGAGGAGCCCCCCAGCAGCCGAAAACTTCGACCGACAGCAAACCGGGCGCCGAAGTGACCGGCAGCGTCGAAGGTTCGCCAAATCAAGGAACAGAACAACGCTAATTGTGCCAGAACTGCCAGAAGTTGAAACTATTTGCCGGGGTTTGAATCAAGCAACCCTCGATCGAGAAATGTTGGGCGGGGACGTGTTGTTAAACAGCACGATCGCCCGCTCAATCTCTGCGACCGATTTTTTGACAAAACTCAAAGGAAAGTCGATCGCCCGCTGGTACAGACGCGGCAAATATCTACTGGCAGAACTATCTCAATTCCCAGAAGGAGAAAGGGAAAGGGGGAGAGAGGGAGAGGGGGAGAGGGGGAGAGTGGGAGAATTTCTTGCCCAAACTCCAAACTCTTCCCCAACGCCTTCTTTCTCCCCCTCCCTTTTGCCTTCAAAAGCCGGCTGGTTGGGCGTTCACCTGCGGATGACAGGACAACTGCTGTGGGTGAACCGATCCGAACCCCTGCAAAAACACGCGCGAGTACGGCTGTTTTTTGAGGGAAACCAAGAACTGCGGTTTGTAGACCAGCGCACCTTCGGGCAAATGTGGTACGTGCCCGCAGAAACCGAGGTTTCGAGCACAGTCATCGGTCTGAAACTCTTAGGCCCTGAACCGTTTTCCGACGAATTTACAACCGAATATTTGGCCCGCAAGCTGCACCGACGGGCGCGAGCCATTAAAACAGCTTTGCTAGACCAGTCACTGATAGCTGGTTTGGGCAATATTTACGCAGACGAAACTTTGTTTTTGTCGGGAGTGATGCCCACAACTCTGTGCGCGGATTTGACGCCAGAGCAAATTGGGCGCATCCATACAGCTATTATTCAAGTTTTACAGAAGGCGATCGAATCCGGTGGCACCACTTTTAGCAATTTTCTCAACGTCCAAGGTGTCAACGGCAACTACGGTGGCGTCGCTTGGGTGTACAATCGCGCTGGTCAACCCTGCCGCACTTGCTCCACAAGCATCGAACGTATAAAATTAGCAGGGCGATCGACTCATTTTTGCCCCATTTGTCAGACATAGGAAGCAGTTAATGGATTTTTGGCTTGAGATTTTAGATTTTAGATGTACCCCACGAATCGCACTCCTTTATTCCTTAGTCAGCTTGGAGTGACTTCGTTTGTTTAGTAGCGATTTCAATCGCCGAGTGACTTTGCAGCCAAATCTAGATTAAAATTTGTATAGTTTTTTAAACTAAACAAAGCAAGTTATGGCAATCAAGAAAGGCAGTATAGTTCGCGCTGTACGCGAAAAATTGGAAAACAGTCTAGAAGCCAAAGCCAGCGACCAGCGCTTTTCCTCCTATATATTTGAAACAAAGGGCGAAGTGATGGATGTTCGTGGCGACTATGCCTTCGTCAAATTTGGCAAAGTTCCCACCCCCAATATTTGGCTGCGGGTAGACCAACTCGAAGATTTTAAGTAACTCACCACAACTAAACCTCACTGTTCTTAATGTAGCGAAGGGTGCACACCGCGCACCTTTCCCCAATTAAGCTGATTGCTAAAATCTAAAATCTAAAATCTAAAATCTAAAACCTAAAACCCAATGAATTCTCCATCAAACCGCGTATCAATTATTGGTGCAGGCAAAGTCGGCAGTACGTTAGCCCAGCGAATTGCTGAGAAAAATCTGGCAGATGTAGTATTGCTAGATATTGTGGAGGGTTGGCCGCAGGGCGTTGCTTTGGATTTGATGGAAGCCAGGGGAGTGGAACGTCACGATCGCCAAATTGTCGGTACAAATAATTATACAGATACGGCAAACTCAAATATCATAGTAATTGCCGCCGGAGTGCCACGCAAGCCCGGTATCAATCGCGAAGATTTAATTAAAATCAATGCTCGAATTGTCACCGAAGCCACAAAACAGGCGATCGAGCATTCTCCCGAAGCAGTCTTAATCACAGTCACAAATCCCCTAGATATCATGACTTATTTAGCTTGGGAAGCGGCAGATTTGCCCAAACACCGAGTCATGGGGATGGGGGGAGTTCTCGACTCCGCCCGCTTTCAAACTTTTATTGCAATGGAATTGGGCGTTTCAAATGCTCAAGTCAATGCCACTGTTATCGGTTCTCATGGCGATTTGATGGTTCCTTTGCCCCGCTATTCTACTGTCAACGGTATTCCCATCAATCAACTTATGGATGCTGGGGCGATCGATCGAATCGTACAGCGGACTCGCCACGGTGGCGCAGAAATTGTAGAATTGATGAAGACTGGTAGTGCTTATTTTGCACCCGCATCTGCTGTCTGTTTGATGGTAGAATCTATTTTATTTAATCAGTCGCGACTGTTGCCTTGCTGCGTTTATTTGCACGGCGAATACGGCGTGCAAGATATCTTTTTAGGAGTGCCCTGCCGCTTGGGGTATCAGGGAGTCGAACAAGTAGTGGAACTTGAACTCAGCGATACCGAAAGAGCAGCCTTTATCGAGTCGGGGAAATTGGTTGCCCAAAATATTGAGGAAGCCAGGGCTATACTGAAAACGGCTTCTTAAGCTTGTAGGAGTTCGTTGAGAAAAGCAGCCTGCTCGTCGCTTCAATATAATAACTTATACTGAGTATGATAGTGCGATCGCTCTGTCGGAAGTTGGGTTCTCGGATTTCAACAGTCCTTTGATAAATATTATCGATCATCTTTGTTAGGCTGTATTGCACCAGCTACAAAATGGCAGCAAGGAACCGATTGATAAATATAATACTAATTATCAAAAATCATGCAACAGTAGCGCTCCGGGTGCGTCGCCCTAGAAAAGTTATCAAAAAAAGCGACTCTCTCACAGATCCGCACCGGTGCATAAGCTGTTGCGCGTTTAAATTGCATATTCGGGACGGGCTCGCGTGCCCATCCCACAATAATTTGAGTTATTTTTGACACACAATTTAAATGGAGAACAGCTTACAGTGTTTCAGGAAACACACCAAAAACTCATAACTGTTGCAAGATTTTGGATAATTGGTATAAAATTTACTATCAAAAACTTGCTGACAACGCAAAAAACTGGCAAAAGCAGTTGAACTTGGTTTGCGCGACAATACCCTCACAGTTTCTGTAGAAATTCAAGCAAAAATCTGCCATTTTTTAACTGGTTCCCAAGCTCTGCCTGGGAACCGATGTAAGCGAGGCTCTGCCTCGGCCCAGACTATGGAGGCTCTTCCTCCGGATATGCGTTACCACGCTCTTCCTGGTAACGAGTATAATCATTTAGGATTGCTATAAATCGAGCATTACTTAAAACTCTAGAAAAGGCGATCGCCGAAATTCAAACAAATTTTAAAAGACGTGTTCCCAACAGGATATTCAATCGCCAAAACAAGGAAACCATTAATCGAGTTTGCGGTAATAATAAAAAGGTGACAATAGAAACCGAAGGCGAGCAAAAAAAATGTCAAAATTAGTCAGAGACGCTCCTCCCGATCGCGAAATGGAACCGGGTTTCTTGTTTCCACTTTCGGAGATTCCCTGACTTGATTACGTTAATAAACCGGGTTTATGTGTAAGTTTTGTTAGCATTATTCTCAATAATTGATACTTAATGAAGTAGCAAATTATGCCACTTTTTCAGTAAATATACGGGAGCTAAGATGGTCGATAGACCTCCAAATCTCGAAAAAATACGGAAATGCAGTGTGAGTAGCTGCTAAGTGCTAGCAGAAGGAGGAGAATAGGTTCTTTGCCTTTTTGACTTACCAGACTCAACTTGCAGAGCGCTATTGAGATGCCATCAACCTCGATACCAAACCGCAAAATAACTAAAGAAAAAGCATTATGTTTCATGAATACCTGTATTACGAAGTTTGCAACCTGCGCGAGAAACTAGCTCACCTAGAAAGAGAAACGCAGTCTCAAACCTGGTTCAAAAAGCTGCAAGCGCTGATGGGAGTGATTGGCAAAATTCGTGAATCCCTAGACTTAGAAACAATATTCAAAATCACAGCCACCGAAGTTCGGCAACTCCTAAATGCCGATCGAGTCGCCGTCTACCGATTCTTTCCCGAATCCGAATGGAATGAGGGCGAAGTAGTGTCCGAAGACGTACTGCCCCAATACAGCCCATCTTTGGGAGCAAGAGTCCGCGACTACTGTTTCGGCGAACAATTTGCCGCCAAGTATGCCAAAGGTTACGTTCAAGCTGTCACGGACATCTACAAAGCCCGGTTGAGCCCTTGTCACCTCAAAATCCTCAAGCGATTTCAAATTCGAGCCAACTTAGTCGTACCCCTGCTGCAAGGGAAACATTTGTGGGGATTGCTGTGCATTCACTCCTGCGGCAATCCCCGCGATTGGCAAGAAGACGAAATCGAATTTGCCAGACAAGTAGGCGATCATTTAGCAGTTGCCATCCACCAAGCCGAACTGCACTTACAAACTCAGAGGCAAATAGCACAAATCGAAGCAGCACAGCAGAAACTCCGCGACAGCGAGCAAAAATATCACCAAATTCTCGATTCGATCGCCGATATGGTATTAGTCAAAGGCCCCAAATCCAAAATTGTTTGGGCAAATCAAGCATTCCGCGACTATTACGGCATGACTCAAGAGGAACTTCAAGACATCCTAGACGCACCTTTCGCCGATCCCGACAATACCCTCCAGTACGTCAGAGATGACGCCTTCGTATTTGAAACCGGACAGACTCTGCAAATTTCCGAAGAACCAGTGACGCGCTACGACTCAGAAGTGCGGCTGTTCAGCACCGTCAAAACACCGATCCGCAACGCAGACGGCCAAATCGTCATGACTGTCGGCGTCTCCCGCGACATGACGGAACGCAAACAAGCAGAAGAAGCCGTCAAAGCCAGCGAAAGCAAATACCGCAGCCTGGTAGAAACCTCCCAAGACATGATTTGGTCGGTAGATGCTTCAGGACGCTACACCTTCGTCAACCCAGCAGTTAAGTACATCTACGGTTACGAACCAGAAGAAATGATCGGTAGGCCCTTCTCCGACTTTGTGACACCAGAACAATGCCAGAAAGATTTAGAAGTTTTCGCCCGCCTGTTTGCCGGAGAATCAATTTTCCAGTACGAAACCACCCAAATCGCCAAAGACGGCAGCATGAAACATTTGATGTTTAACGCGATCGCCCTGTACGACGAAACCGGAAACTTCCTCTGCACCACAGGTACAGCCGCCGACATTACCGATCGCAAGCGAGCAGAAGCAGCCTTACAACACGCCAACGCAGAACTAGAGCGCAGAGTAGAAGCGCGCACAGCCGAACTGCGACAGACTTTTGCCGCACTCAGTGCCAGCGAAACCAAGTTTCGGACGATCGCAGCCACCATGCCCGGAGCTCTGTTCCAGTTTTGCAACCGTGACGGAATTTGGCGCATTGACTACATGAGCGATCGCATCTTCGATATCAGTGGCGTTACCGCAGCAGAAATGATGCAAGACATCAATACATTCATTTCCCGCGTCCATCCCGAAGACTTGGAAGGCTACATCGCTTCGGTGAACCAGGCCATAGAAAACCTCTCCCTGTGGCACTACGAAGGGCAGTTAGTCAAGCCCGACGGCGAGATTCGCTGGTGGCAGGGCGACTCCATGCCCACCCGCAACGAGAACGGCGAAATCGTATTTTCCGGCGTCGCGCTCGACATTACCGATCGCAAAGTTGCCGAAACCGCCATCCGCAAAAGCCAGCGGCAGCTAGAAGAAGCCCAGAGACTCGCCCACGTCGGCAATTGGGAACTCGACGCAGCCACCGAAACCCTCACTTGGTCGGAAGAACTTTTCCGCATCTTCGGACTCGAACCAGCCCCCATCGCGCCCAACATAGCCGAACAGGTAGCTCTGATTCATCCAGAAGATTTGGAATTGTGGCAAACTCAAGTGCAGCAGGGACTCGCAACAGGCATCCCTTTTGATTTTGACTTTCGCCTTTACCGTCCCGACGGCATCTTGCGACACGTGAACGCCGTGGGCAGAGCCGAAACCGATGTCAACGGCAAGGTGGTAAAACTGTTCGGTACGGCGATCGACATTACCGATCGCAAAGCCGCCGAAGCAGCACTGCGGCAAGCAGCAGTCGAGTTAGAAGACAGAGTGAGCGATCGCACGGCCGAACTTTCCCAAGCAGTCACGCAATTAGAACAAGAAATTGGCGATCGAAAACTTGCAGAAGCAGCGCTGCAAGTTTCCGAGCAAAACCTGCGAACCATATTTAACAATGTCTACGATGCTATCTTCATTCACGATTTAGAAGGCAACATTCTCGATGTCAATAATCGAATGTTAGAAATGTACGGAGTGAGCTCCGAACAAGCAAAAAATTTATCAATTAAAAACGACTATTCAAGCGCCGACAATCCCATTGAACAAATTGAAGAACTTTGGGAAAGAGTATTAGCAGGCGAAACACCCCGCGTGGAATGGAAAGCGAGGCGTCCCAACGACGGTTCAACCTTTGATGCAGAAGTTGCCCTGTCCAGAATTCATCTCAACGGCAATCTCACCGTCATTGCCAACGTCCGAGATATTAGCGATCGCAAACAGGCAGAAGCAGAACTCCAACACGCGCAACAGTTTATGGAGTCCGTACTCAAAACCATACCCGTAGGAGTGGTTGCCAAGGATGCCCAAGAACTGCGATTTGTACTGTGGAACCCAGTAGCTGAACAGTTACTCGGTTTCAGTGCAGCAGAAGTAATCGGCAAAAATGATTACGACTTTTTCCCAACAGAACAAGCTGATTTTTTCACCACCAAAGACCGGGAAGTGCTCAATAGCGGGCAAATTGTAGAAATCGCCGAAGAAGAGATTGAAACGAGCCAGGGAGAAACGCGGATATTTCATACGAAGAAAACAGCAATACTCGATGCTGATGGCAAACCGCAATATCTATTAGCTGTCACCGAAGACATTACCGAACGCAAGCGGGGAGAAATTGCCTTGAGGCGATCGGAAGCCCGACTCAGACAGCAGGCAGATCGAGAAAAATTGCTCAACAACCTCACGACTCAAATCCGCAATTCCCTCGATTTCGACAGCATTATTGCTGTCGCAGTCCAAGAAATTCGGGCTTTCATGCAGATCGATCGGTGCTATTTTTCATGGTGCCGCAGCGAACAAGAAGAAGCTTTTTGGGAAATTATTCAAGAATCTCGCAGAAGAGAACTTCCCGATTTAATAGGTTGCTATAAAGCTTCTGACTTCGGCACTATAGGAGAACAGATGTTGCGTCTAGAAACGCTGCAAATCGATGATGTCGGAGCGATCGCAGACCCTGTTTGGAGAAGGTCTCTTAACTCTCTAGGCTACCAATCTGTTTTAGCAATTCCGATGCAGGCACTTTCGGGAGTAGTGAGCGTTGTTACCTGCGCCCACTCCGCTGCTGTGCGACCCTGGAGTGAGGGCGAAGTAGAATTATTGCAAGCGGTTACAGTTCAATTGGCGATCGCTCTCAACCAAGCCGATCTTTACGCCCAAACTCGCAATAAAGCTCGCGAATTAGAGCAAACCTTGCAGAAATTAACCAGCACTCAATCGCAGTTAATTCAAAACGAAAAAATGTCATCTCTCGGTCAACTTGTGGCAGGAGTCGCCCACGAAATCAACAACCCAGTTAACTTTATTTACGGCAATCTCAGCCACGCCAACGACTATACCCAAGACTTGCTACACCTAATCGAACTTTACCAAAATCACTATCCCGATCCAGTCCCAGAAATTCAAGAAGAAGTAGACAATATTGAACTGGACTTTTTGATGAAAGACTTGCCCAAGTTGCTTTCTTCAATGAAAGTCGGTGCAGACAGAATTCAACAAATTGTTGCTTCTCTCCGCACATTTTCCCGCATGGACGAAGCGGAAATGAAAGCAGTCAACATCCACGACGGCATAGATAGCACCCTGATGATTTTGCAGCACAGGCTTAAAGCTAAACACAATCATCCAGAAATTGAGGTGATTAAAGAATACGCTCAACTTCCCTTAGTAGAATGTTATGCCGGACAGTTAAATCAAGTATTTATGAACATCTTGAGCAATGCTTTGGATGCTTTGGAAGAACGGGATCTGCGCCGTTCTGCTGAGGAAATGCGGCAAAAGCCCAGCCACATCCGCATCCGCACTGAAATATCGCCAGCGGGCAAAGTAATCATTCGGATTGCTGACAACGGGCCGGGAATACCGGAGACTGTCGGCACTCGGCTTTTTGACCCGTTTTTTACCACTAAACCTGTGGGTAAAGGCACTGGGATGGGCTTGTCAATTAGCTATCAAATTGTTACAGACAGACATAACGGGTCGCTCAAATGCACTTCTTCGCCGGGACAGGGTACAGAATTGGCGATCGAGATTCCCCTCAAAGCTAATTGTTAATAGGGAATTGGTAAGTTGTAATTGGCAATTGGCAATTGCGAAAGCGTTACTGTGCGTCAAATCCAGTCAATACTCTACCACGGACGGTACAACGGGAATTGAGTTCATTCATCTGCGTTAATCTGTGTTAATCTGCCCTCATCTACGGTTTGAAAAAGATAATTTCTCTGGCCGGTGCATCAGTTTTGAGATTGTGAGTTTGTAGCAAAAATGTCTTCATGGGGTGACCCACCATTTACCAATCTGTACCTCAATCAGTCCCTAATTTCTATATTACCGAGATTTATCAGGATTTCTGTCACTGCAGAACTGTCCAAAGGTTTAGAAAACCAATATCCCTGAGCTAATTCGCAGTCTAGTTCTCGAAGCTGTGATAACTGTTCGGCTGTTTCTACACCTTCGGCGATCGCATTTAATCCTAAATTGTGAGCCAAAGTTACGATCGCCCGCACAATCTGCAAAGGCTGACCCCCGTCGTCACCGTTTTCGACAGCCCCCAAGCGGCTCACAAAAGATCGATCGATCTTCAGTGTATCCAGCGGAAAACGGTGCAAGTAACTTAAAGACGAATAGCCTGTACCGAAATCGTCGATCGACAATCGAATATTTCTACCTTTTAATTCGGCTAGCACAATATTGGCTTTCTTGACATTTTCCACGATCGCGCTTTCAGTAATCTCCAATTTTAAACAGCTCGGATCGCAGCCAGTTTCTGCTAAAATGTCATCTATTTCATCGATTAAATTCGGGAAACCTAACTGTTTAGGAGAAAGATTGACGCTCATTGTTAATTGCGAAGGATCAATAATGGGTAATTTAAAATTCGGAATTGGTACCTGGGAAGTTGTACTTAATGTAGCCGAAGTATTGGTAATTGGGAATTGGGAATTGGTAATAGAGGAGTGGAAATCGGTAATCGGGAATTGGTAACTGGGAATTGGTAATTTTTTACCGATTCTTTCTTCCCTGTGACCAATACTGGGGCTACGATCAGTAAAAGTTCCGTGTTCCTCATGCCCTGTATCTGTTACATCAGTTAAATCCCCTACATTGCCCGTTGCCCTTTTCTCTGTGGTTACCCGGATCGAAGTCGAAGCGCCTTCTTCCTTCTGGTTACGCTGAGCGACTCGCCCTGAGTGCAGCCGAAAGGAGTCAAAGGGCTTTGTTCCGACTTCCATTGGACTTCTTCCCTGTTCCTCGGTTAACATTTCTTGCCAAATCCGCAATTGCTGACAAGCTTCCCGCAACACCCAGGCTCCCAGAGGCACGATCAAACCTGTTTCTTCAGCTACAGGGATAAAAGTAGACGGCGGAACTAGACCCCGAACTGGGTGGTGCCAGCGCACCAAGGCCTCAAAACCTTCGAGCGCACCGCTGGCGAGCGAAACAATCGGTTGGTAGTGCACAATAAAGTGCGAACGTTGATCCTTGCTCTCTCCTAATTCCTCCTTGCCCAAAATAGCCAACCGCAGGTCAGTTTCTAACTGCAACAGCGACATAGTTTGGTCGTGCATCGCCAAATTAAACACTTCGTGGCGGGCCTTACCCAAAGCTTTAGCGCGGTACATAGCGATGTCAGCATCGCGTAGGAATTCTTCCGGGTGAGTGTACGAATTTAATTCGCCACTGGCGGTGGCTTCGCCTCGACTGAAAACAATGCCAATGCTAGCAGTGGTAAATACTTCGTGCCCTTCGAGATGAAACGGCTTCGTCAGTTCTGTTTGTATCTTTTTAGCTGCGAGGGTGGCGTCGCTGAGGCTCTGAATGTGGTCTAGCAGGATGGTGAATTCGTCTCCCCCCAGTCGGGCGACGGTATCAGAAACCCGGACGCAGGTTTGCAGTCGCTGGGCGAGGGCAATTAGCAGTTTGTCTCCTAAAACGTGTCCTAAAGAATCATTAACTACTTTGAAGCGGTCTAAATCTAGGAAAAGTAAACCAAATTTGTAATCGGGGGACTGATTGGATCGGCGGATGGCTTGTCCTAGCCTGTCGATGAACAAAACCCGGTTGGGCAAACCCGTCAGCGCATCGTGAAAAGCGCCGTGCAGCAGTTGCCGTTCTACTCGCTTGCGCTCGGTGACATCTCGGATAATAATCTGGCCGGCCGTCGAGCCTTGATAAATAGCGGGGATGCCGGCCATTTCAACGTCTATTATTTGTCCGTCGAGCCGCATCAGTTTTTGTTCGGCAAGGTCGAGTGGCTGATTTTCTATCTCGACTAGCCGAATGCGCTCTGTGGCTATTTCCACATAGTTTGGATGGACGAAATGCAATATGGGAAAGCCAATCAGCGCTTCGGGAGAGCTCGCACCGAGGAGTTTCGCGCCGGCAGCATTGATGTAGGCGATTTTCCCTTGACTGTGAACGGCGATCGCTTCGGGAGATAGTTCTACTAAACGGCGATAGCGTTCTTCACTTTCTTTGAGAGATACTATTAACTCGCATCGCTCTTTTTCAGCTTGCTGGCGTTCGAGTTCCATTTGGTGAACCGCCAGAATTTTCCCAATACTTTGAGCCATCAATTCTATAATTTCTATTTCCTCGTACTTGAACTTTCTTTTCTTGATTTCTGGCGAACTAAAACTCAAAGTGCCGTAAGTTTTATTGTTAACAAATATCGGCGTTCCAATGTAAGATTCCGCCTTGCAGTTCTGATAAGCAGGATGTCCGCGCATCTCAATATCTGCTCCTATATGAGAATACGCAACTGTTTTGTTAAGTTTAATGACTGCGGCGCAGTAAGTATCGCTGAGGTTCAATTCTAAACCTCGCACGAAGTATTCCAACTCTGTTTTAGCTGCTCGAACAATAAAAGTCTCGTTGTCAACTTCAGCCATGATGCCCCTTGAAAGTCCAAACATCAAACAGCCTGCTGTTAGATAATCGTCAACCAGTTCTTCAAAGTTTTGATAATGATAAGTTGTAATCCGGTGCAAGTGTTTGAGATTAGCGCTAAAAGCTGCTAAAGCTTGAGAATTTAAAAATAATTCTTCTTCCGAGCGCTGGCGGTCGGTAATGTCTGTTTGTACTCCAATAAAGTGGGTTAAGTGTCGCCGCGAGTTGTAAACCGGAGCGATCGACAGTTCGTGCCAAAAAGGCGTGCCGTCTTTCCGAAAGTTGCGTAATATAACTTGAGCTTCTCTGCCTTCTTCAATCGCAATTCGCAATTCTTTGGCAGCGGGGCTGTCAGTGTCTGTACCCTGTAAAAATCGGCAATTTTTGCCTATTAACTCGTCTCTGCTATAACCCGTAATCCGCTCAAAACTGGGATTGACATAAATAATCGGATTATCTGCAACGGTTGCGTCGGTGATTGCAATGCCGTTGCTGCAACTTTCGATCGCCCGTTCCATCATTTGCAAACGCTCTTGCGAGCGAATCCGCTCGATCGCCGCAGCTAACACGTTGGCGATCGCTTCTACAAAATAAACGTCATCTTGAGTGAAAACCCGCCCTTGGCTGGTATGAACCCCCAAAATGCCCCAGGCCGGCGAGGAGGAACTGTTGGCTGGTTCTGCTTGTCCCCAGTTCCTCCCCAGTCCCCGATTGCCGGGAATAATTACAGTAACGCCACTGACAGCCCGGTGGTTGTGCAGTAGCGGCAACTCGCTAAAGCGCGTTTCCACCCGCAAATCTTCGACGATTGTCGGTTCGCCCACTAGCAATGTGTAACCTGCTTGCGATCGGGCAGAAGCGGCAACAGTAGCGCTGCCGACGAGGCCCGGCTGCCAGCCAACCCCCGCTCGCAGCATAAAAGCATGACCAGAGGGCAACAGTTCTAACACCTGGCAATAATCAACGTCCAGGGTTTGAGCAATTAAAACCGCAGCTTTGTCCATCAGTGCGGACAAATCTGTTTCGGCCAGGGCCTGCTGCCCCAAGTAAGCGACGGCCGCTTGCTGGCGGGCCCGCGAGTGGATTGACGTGAGCAATTCCTGCTCCTTCGCGGCGGCTCGTTTCCGATCCGTAATGTCGGTGAACACCGACAGAACAGCTTTCCCCGACACCAATGTCAGATACCGCATCGATACACTCGCCCAAAACAGGGTGCCGTCAGCTTTTTTAAGCCGGACTTCTGTCTCGCGGACGTGTCCGTTGCGGGCGAGCCGCAACAGCAATTCCTGGCGCTCTGCAGGCTTGTGGTAGAGCATTTCGGCTTTTTGGCGGTCGATCGACTTGAATCCTGTGAACCCGAAAGCCTGACGACATAAATCGTTACTATAAATAATTGTGCCGTCCGCCAGACTGCTCACGATCAGGGGTATTGGCATCGAGTTGGCGATCGTCAGCAGTAATTCTTTGGTTCCTTGCAGCTCTTTGTACAAGTCTGGCTTGGAGGCCCAGCCGTGACAGTTTTCAGAGTTTTCAGGGATAAAACTTTCCATTGTTTAATCGATCCATTAGCAGGACAACTTTTTTAAACTTGTGGTCAATCAATACTGCGGACGGTTTTTAATTAGCACTCGTAGAATAAAGGTTTCAAGGCGATTCGCCAATCGAGCTACCAACGGACAATCAAGGGTTTCAAACTACGAACTAAAAACAGTCCAGATTATTGGTAAATGACGATTTCAGATGCAGAGGAGGATCTACAGTAGCCTACAACACATTAATCTTAACCAGAACTATGCAACTGAAGGCCCCTAAACTGCTCGGCTGAAGTTTGATACGCTGCTCTCCCGTTAAAGACCACATCTGTCTTTGGTATGACAATCTACTGTTTTTAAAGTTGCGTTAAGTTTTGATGTATGGCGAGGTACTTTACCCAATGTGCAGCGGAAGCTCCTAATCTAAAAAGTAAAGTCACCTACACACAACCACCGAATACTATCCGAGGAGAGAGGAGAAATGCTTGAATCTTACCGCCGTACGGCTGCCGAACGGGCAGCTTTGGGAATTCCACCCCTGCCGCTAGACGCCCAGCAAACGTCGGAACTGTGTGAACTGCTGAAAAATCCGCCGGCACAAGAAGAAGAAACCTTAATAGAATTATTGCGCGATCGCGTCCCCCCAGGCGTAGACAGCGCCGCCTACGTCAAAGCTGGTTTTTTAACTGGCATTGCTAAAGGCGAAATCCACAGCCCCCTAATTGCTCCCAAATGGGCAGTTTACCTGCTGGGGACAATGATGGGCGGTTACAACGTCCAATCTTTAATCGATTTGCTCAACCCCACTGCCGAAATCGCCATTCCCGCCACCGCCGCCCGGGCACTGAGCAAAACGTTGTTAGTATTCGACGCTTTCCACGACGTTATAGCTTTGTCTGATACAAATCCCTACGCCAAGCAGGTAGTCGATTCTTGGGCGGATGCCGAATGGTTTACAGGCCGTCCTGTATTGCCAGAAGCGATTACCGTTACAGTCTTCAAAGTTCCTGGAGAAACCAATACTGACGACTTGTCGCCTGCACCTCATGCTACCACGCGGCCGGACATTCCCCTACACGCTTTGGCGATGCTCGAAAGTAAGATGCCAGGAGCTTTGCAAACCATTGCCGACTTGAAGCAAAAAGGTCATCCCGTAGCCTATGTTGGTGATGTTGTCGGTACTGGTTCGTCACGGAAATCGGCGATTAATTCCGTGCTCTGGCACATTGGCAATGATATTCCGTTTGTGCCGAACAAGCGCAGTGGCGGTTATATTTTAGGAAGTGCGATCGCCCCGATCTTCTTCAATACCGCTGAAGATTCCGGCGCATTGCCGATCGAATGTGATGTCTCCCAAATGGAAACAGGAATGGTAATTACCATCCATCCATACAAAGGCGAAATCACCAACGAAGCCGGAGAAATGATCTCCACCTTCACCCTCAAACCTGACACAATTCTAGACGAAGTTCGCGCAGGTGGCCGAATTCCGCTATTAATTGGACGAACTTTAACCGACAAAACCCGCGTAGCTTTAGGACTAGAACCTAGCACTATTTTTACCCGTCCTACAATCCCAGTGGATACGGGAAAAGGCTTCACTTTAGCACAAAAAATGGTAGGCAAAGCTTGCGGTTTGTCCGGCGTTCGCCCCGGTACATCTTGCGAACCAGTCATGACAACAGTCGGCTCGCAAGATACCACCGGGCCAATGACTCGCGACGAATTGAAAGAACTTGCTTGTTTGGGATTTAGCGCCGATTTGGTTATTCAAAGTTTCTGCCACACCGCCGCTTATCCAAAACCAGTTGATGTCAAAACTCACCATGAATTGCCCGATTTCATGGCAGAGCGCGCCGGCATAGCTTTGCGCCCCGGAGACGGCATTATTCACTCTTGGCTGAACCGGATGTTATTGCCAGATACAGTGGGAACTGGCGGCGATTCTCACACTCGTTTCCCTTTAGGGATTTCATTTCCTGCGGGTTCGGGATTGGTGGCATTTGCTGCTGCCTTGGGCGTCATGCCTTTGGATATGCCGGAATCAGTTTTAGTGCGGTTTAAAGGTGAATTGCAGCCGGGAGTAACGCTGCGGGATGTTGTGAATGCCATTCCCTATGTAGCAATTCAAAAAGGTTTGCTAACCGTCGCGAAACAGAACAAGAAAAACATCTTTTCTGGGCGGATTATGGAGATTGAAGGTTTGCCCGATTTGAAGGTTGAGCAGGCTTTTGAATTGACCGATGCGACTGCAGAGCGTTCTTGCGCCGGATGCACGATTAAATTGAGCGTGGAGACTGTTTCCGAGTACATTCGTTCCAATGTCGCACTGCTGAAAAACATGGTAGCGCGGGGCTATCAAGATGCGCGGACGATGATGCGCCGGGTGGCTAAGATGGAGGAATGGCTGGCAAATCCGGTGCTGATGGAGGCTGATGCTGATGCGGAATACGTTGAAATCATCGAAATCGATCTGAACGAGATTACAGAACCCATTGTGGCTGCTCCCAATGACCCGGATAATGTTAAGTTGTTGAGTGAGGTTGCGGGCGATCGGGTTGACGAAGTATTTGTCGGTTCTTGCATGACAAATATCGGTCACTACCGCGCCACAGCGAAGGTGTTGGAAGGTGCAGGGGAAGTGAAAACTCGCCTGTGGATTTGTCCGCCAACTCGCATGGACGAACAGCAACTCAAAGAAGAAGGTTATTACAGCATTTTTGGAGCCGCTGGAGCGCGTACAGAAATGCCTGGTTGCAGTCTTTGTATGGGCAATCAAGCGCGGGTTAAAGATGCGACAACGGTTTTTTCAACTTCAACTCGTAACTTTAACAACCGCATGGGCAAAGATGCACAAGTTTATCTCGGTTCTGCGGAATTGGCTGCCGTTTGTTCGCTGTTAGGTCGAATCCCCACAGTCCAAGAATACAATGACATTGTGTCGAAGAGAATCGATCCTTTTGCTGGTGATTTGTATCGGTATTTGAATTTCGATCAAATTGCTGGTTTTGAGGATGAAGGACGAGTTATTGCTTTGGAAGATATGCCTCGAATTGAGGATATTTTGGGGATTCCAGATGGTGTATTGAGCAAGTAAAAAGCGGGGCGGGCGCTCGCCCGCCCTGTGTTTATAATATGAGTAAATGAGAGAAAGGAAAAAAGTAATTATGTCGGAACAAGTTTTAAGCAGCGAAAGCCAAGGAACCGTAAAATCCGCCCCCGAAACTCCTACGGTTGCAGACAAAGAAACCGATCGCCCATTAAGCCAGCCGATCGCGGAATTCCTCCGCGTAATTCAGCAAACTCCCAGAGAATATTGGCCGAATTTACTTCAGATGATGCGCTTATTTCTGGAAACGGTGACAGTAAAGCCCGTATGGTCCGAGCCTCCCCAGACATCTGAGAAAATAGACATTACTAAACTGTCGCTGGAGGAACGGATACAAAGAAATAAAGGTGCAATTGAATTAATCAATTCATGGATTGAGGAGGGAGATGAACAAGAACAAACAGAAACCGCTGAATATCTCCGTAAAGCTTTAGATGAAGACCGCCTTTCTAATCGGCCCTTATTCCCATGAGTAGAGTAATAATTCTCGACTCTGGCCCATTAGGAATGGTAACAAACCCTAAAGCATCCTCTGCTGAAATTCAAGAGTGCAAAGTTTGGCTAAACTCTTTAATGCGGAGGGGCGAAATAATAATTCTGCCTGAAATTGCTGACTACGAAGTGCGACGGGAGTTGATCCGCGCAGGTAAATTAGCAGGTATTCAACGGCTTGATGAATTGAAATTACAACTTACATACCGTCCTTTGACTACAGAGGTAATGCTTCTAGCGGCTCAGTTGTGGGCGCAAGCGAGAATGAGAGGAAGACCAACCGCAGAAGCCAATGCACTTGACGGGGATGTGATTTTGGCGGCTCAAGCAATATTGGATGCAAGTGAAGGCAATGATGTGGTAATTGCTACAACAAATGTGGGGCATTTGTCGCAATTTGTTGATGCTCGCGAGTGGCGGCTAATTCAGTAATGTTTAAATCGATCGCACTTACCCAATCCCTGCTATACTTTCAACTACAGATATTTTTACAGACACCGTTAGCGAGATAAACAGCATGGTGGAAACAGTGGACACAAGCGAAAAAATTGACGATCGCACACAAACCCGCTACTGGGGTCAAGTTACAGTCATAGACGCGGGCGATCGTTATAAGATCAATCGCATTGAAGTCAAGCCGGGGCATCACATCAGCACCCAAATGCACTATCACCGCAGCGAGCACTGGGTTGTCGTCTCCGGTACCGCTAAAGTTATCTGCGACGACAAAGAGACGATTCTCATGCAGAAACAGTCAACCTACGTTCCCATGAATACTGCTCACCGCGTAGAAAATCCAGGCGTTATTCCCCTGGTGATGATTGAAATCCAAAATGGTGAATACCTCGGCGATGATGACATTATCCGCTTCGCCCAAGATGCTCACGAGCAAGATTGATCCTAGATCCAAATATGAACCAATCGTAGACGCCAGGGAAAAGCTTCGCACACCCAACAATGACCTACGCTACGCAGCGACCGGAAACAAGATAAATCCTACAATTAAAAATTTAGGGGCAATTTCAGAATTGCCCCTAGATTATTATATTAAATTGGTTAATCACCCGAATTTGATATAGCAATTGGCGATCGTCCTACGGCAAAGAAGCGTTTTTCAAATCTACATTTGCCATATTGGCATTCTTTAAATTAGCACCTGTCAAGTCCGAACCGTTCAAATTAGCACCGGTCAAATTAGCACCGGTCAAATTAGCATCCCGCAAGTTGACTCCCTGTACGTCTATTCCCGCCAAACTGCCACCTCTGAGGCTGACATTAGATAAATTCGCTACCGACTGGCGAGCATTTCTCAGGTTTGCACCCGCCAAATTGGCGCTTTCTAAATTAGCGCCGATTAAATTAGCGCTGGTGAGGTTGGTATTTTTCAAACTCGCAATCACTAAACCCGCCAAACTCAGATTAGCGCGGCTCAAATCAGCACCCTCCAAATTAGCCCCGTGCATTTTAGCCGCAATTAAACTCGCACCTTGCAATTTAGCTTGTTTCAGATTTGCTTCATTCAGTTTGGCTTCGTTCAAATTTGCACCGTTCAAATTTGCACCGCTCAGATTCGCACCGCTCAAATCTGCGCCCGTCAAATCAATACCAGCAAGCTCCGCTCCTGTCAAGTCACATTGGGTACATTTTTTAGTTTCTAATAATTGTTTGACGTGGGATACGTTTTCTGCCTTTACTCCCGATGCCAAACCGATCGCAATCAGCAGCCCTGTTGTTGTTAAAATTCCAAGTTTCATATACCCACCCTCAGCAATATCTCTCTCTTAATAATATCCCACATCATTAAAGAGGTTAGGGTGATCAGTCTCTTTGATAAACTGTGACAATCATCACCCTATTGTGCACAAACTATGCAATAATTATTGACGTTTCAACTCCCAAAAATTATTGTAACGAATTATTGCTTTTTCAGGAACCAAAAAGGAAAAGATTGCGTCGGTTCGAGACGGACGCCGGTGATGCTGTTCTGAGCAAAAGTATAGTCCTTATCCTGCCAAAGAGGGATGAAAGGTACATCTTTACCCAGTATGTCTTGAATTTCGGCAAACAGGGCTTTGCGGGTTTGGGGATTTGCTTCTTTTCGTTGCTTGTCGATCAGTTCATTTACCCGATCGCTATAATAAAACGAACCCTGACTTTGACTTGCACCCTTGGAGCAGCCCCCAGCCTCCGAACCTGTGGCACAATCTAAAAACGGCTGAATGTAATTGTCAGCGTCAAAAAAGTCGGCCGACCAATCCACTAAAACCGCTGGATAAATGCCCTTCTCTATGTTTTGAAACAAAGTCGGAGATTCAACGCTGTTAATTTCTACCTGCATTATCCCGTCCATTTTGAGTTTAGTTTGGGCCTCGATCGTACTCGCGACTAAAGCTCTTTTTCTTGAAGCCGAAGCATGCCAAATTTGCAGAACAAAAGGATTTGTGGCCGAGTATCCCGCTTTCGTTAAAAGTTCCTTGGCTTTGGCCGTGTTGGCGTCGCCGTACAGTTCTTTGAAAACCGGTTTTTGAACGTCCAAGGTTGTAGGAATCAGACTGTAAAGCGGTTGTGCTTGTCCCAGCAGTACGCGCTCGTTAATCAAGGGGCGATCCATCACTGCTGCGATGGCCTGTCTCACTTCTAACTTGTCCAGCGGTTTAGACTGCATATTCAGCGTCATGTAATTAACCGTACTGCTTTCCCCCGCGATTTCCTGCCATTTCCCTTTTTTTGCTCCCTCATCCAAGCTGCGAACTTGGTCTGCATCCAGAGACAAATAAGCCACATCAACTGCACCAGTCTGAAAAGTATTGAACAAATTTGACGAACTAGAAAGCAGCAAAATGTCAATTCCTTGATTAACCGGCTTTTCCCCCCAATACTTGTCAAAGACATCAAACTTGAGAGAATCGCTGCCGTACTTCGCCAGCTTGTAACGTCCAGTTCCCACAAAGGTATCGGGTTTAAATTTACCCTGTCCAATCTCGTATGCTTTCGGAGAAACCGCACACATACCCGAAAATGTCAACAGGGAAGGAAAAGCAGCAAAAGGCTTTTTGAGTTGAAAAGTTAATTCGTATTCGCCCGTCGCTTTCACGGATTCTACTGCATCGCTCAACAACAAAGCCGGACTGCCGCCATTTTGGATAAACCGTTGCAAGGAAAATTCCATTGCGGCGGCGTTAAACGGTGTGTCGTCGTGAAAAATAACGCCTTGACGCAAGGGGATTGTATATGTCAATCCGTCTTGGCTAACTTTTGGCATCGCTGTCGCTAAGTGGGGGATTAACTCTGTAGTTCCCGACTTGTAGGCGTAGAGAGTGTCGCCCAAATTGCGTAGCAATTGTCCAGATAAGGTTTCGTAACCGTCCGCAGGGTCGATCGTCCGCAATTTCAAAGTTGTGCCAATAGTAACGCGGTTATTAGCATTTTCGCCGCTCGCAGTGACCGATGGACGTGTTCTTTGTCCACAACTTGCAGTTAACAAGCAGCAAAGACAGAACAGAGCTATCGCTTTAATCACTGAAGGTTTTATATGTATTCTAGGCTGCTGCTTGTTAATTCCCATCGTCTTTTTTTGACACTCCAAATTATTGATTATATTATCAGGACTTACGCACTATTAGACTAGAAACCGGATTTATTGATAGATTCTCCTTTGACACTCCCTGGCCTGAAGGCACAGGGATTGTTAGGGTCGAGGGGAGTATTACTACTCCACCCCTCCCATCCGAAACCGTGCTTGCGACTTTCACCGCACA
>NZ_JAUBTV010000020.1:0-34835 GCF_036705145.1 Microcoleus sp. B5-D4
GAGCTGGGTGCGGTGAAAATCGCACGCCCAGATCTAACTGAGAGGGGCAGGGAATAATATCCCTCCTCGACTCAACCTTCCCTGTTCCCCCACTTGGAGTTCCTCTCTCTCCAAAGCGCGATCGAAATATCTGAAAAATGGCAGGAGTGTTCAGACGATAATTTTAGGTGCGATTGTGACCACATTTTTGAAGGAATCTGGAACGGTTGGTGGAACCCGAATTGGATTCCATTCACAAACGAAAGCAATGGTGCTTGCGAATGCGTAGATTTAGCTCCAGCAGCAGGCGGAAATGTTGGACAAGTCATTATTGTTGAGTGGCGGGAGGCTACTAGAGGGCTTATTGCACCTAGTTTTCGAGTTTATCTGGAAACCTTTGCGGATGCACTAGAACGAGGAGAATATCGGTTCTCTGAGAATGGTTATGGGTTAGTTGATCTAGTTGACTTTGAAATATTTATGCAGACACACAATTGAAAGGCCCCAACAAGCAGCACAGGCTGTGGCAGTAGTTTGAAAACGATCGTTTTTTGTGAATAACGTATTGACATTGTAAATACATTTTACCTATACTAGGGAGCATGAATGTATACTTCGTGCTCAATGGCATTACCTTTGTATGGGACGAGGGAAAAGCGCGGATAAATCCCACAAATCATGATGGGGTTACTTTTCAACAAGCTGCTGAAGTCTTCTTCGACCCATTTCTAGTTGTGGTTGATGCCAGCCGCAATGAGGAAGCGCGTGATGCTGTGATTGGGCTAGATAGCCGGTGGAATCTACTGTATGTGGTTCACATTGAGCGTGAAGAAAATGTCATTCGGATTATTTCAGCACGTAAAGCAACTCGTCAGGAGAGGGCAGAGTATGAAAGTTGAAGCATTAAAGCAGAGATTAGATCGAAACCGTCCAATGACTAGCGTGACGATTCGTATGCCCGAAGATGTTGTGGAAGATCTAAAAAAAGTTGCACCATTGTTGGGTTTTTCGGGTTATCAGCCATTAATTCGTGCTTATATCGGTCAAGGTTTGCGCGTTGATTTAGAACGATTTGAGAGCGAGACAGTGACAGCCTTAGTAGCAAGTTTGAAGCGTCGAGGTGTCAGCGATGCAGTGATTGATGAGGCATTAAAGGAAGTCGTTCATGCTAAATCATGTTAATTGTATCTAGCCAGCAGCATCTCATATCCAACCCGTTGACATCGGAATTATTCATCTCTCTCTTCTGCAGACTCTGCGCCCTCTGCGGTTAAATCATTCCGGTACAATCGGAATTGATACCATTACAAAAGTCACTGTCTCATAAACGCAGACGCAACCGTGCTACTTTTGACAAAGCAGTTCGCCTCGGACAAGAATGGCGTAAGTCTGCTGAATAGCTCAATACCTGCACGCGGGAAAAAAATCCGGTTTCTGCGTGAATATCTCAAGGGATTATCCACGATTTTTCCTAGAAACCGGGTTTTTTAGGTTAAGAGTGCCTAAGTCCTGTTAAGCAAACTTAATCTTCAAATAATCATCCTCCATCTTCGCCCCCGAAGGTTGCAGCGCCGCTAAAGCTTGCGGCAACACCAAATTACGGCGGTGATTCCCAATCCGAACATTCAACTCATCTCCCGTTTTGGTCAACTGGATCTGATCCTTAGCAATTCCGGGCAAATACAGTTCAAGACTATATTGATTGTTTTCCTGGACGATCTTAATCGTATTTTCTTTGTAATAAACTTGACTTGGATCTTCGTCTTTGTAAAGCGTTTCTTTCAACCGTTCCAAAGCTGGCAAACCGCACATTTCTTCGGAATAAAGTGGCACCTCCTTAACTGGCAGCGGCATGAAATCTGAGTGAATTTCCTGACGGTACTGTTCCTGGCTTTCTTTCCACCGTTTAAAAAATGGGTCAGTTACTTCTGCGGGAATAATCCGGTTAGCTACTACTAAATCTGTGGCTACATTGTACAAACTCAAATAGGCATGAGCGCGCAGAGATTCTTTAATTACCATTTTTTCGGGATTGGTAACTAACCTTACCGAAGTCACAGTATTGTCAGTTAAAACCTTTTCCAAAGCTTCGATTTGTTCGTAAAATTCGTAAGGTGCATCCATCACCTCTTTGTCTGGTAAAGAAAAACCCGCAATTGGTCTAAAAATTGGTTCAACTAAAGGTCTAAGAGCGGCTGATATGCCTTGCAGCGGCTTGTAAAATTTTCTCATGTACCAGCCGCCAACTTCCGGCAAACTTAGCAGTCTCAATGCAGTGCCAGTCGGAGCCGAATCGATAATTAAAACATCAAATTCGCCTTCGTCGTAATGCCGCTTCATTCGCACCAAACCGAAGATTTCATCCATTCCTGGCAAGATAGCTAATTCTTCAGCTTGCACCCCTTCGAGCCCCTGCGCTCGCAAGACTTGAGTAATGTAGCGCTTAACGGCTCCCCAATTGCCTTCTAATTCCCTGAGAGCGTCTAATTCTGCTCCCCACAAATTCGGTTTTACCAGCCGCGAATCGTGTCCGAGTTCCATGTCGAAGCTGTCGGCTAAGGAGTGAGCGGGATCTGTACTCAGCACTAGGGTTTTGTATCCCAATTCGGCACACCGCAGCCCAGTCGCAGCGGCTACGGAGGTTTTGCCGACGCCACCTTTTCCGGTCATTAATATTAAGCGCATTGATTGTTTAGCTCGCCTGAAAATTCTTTACTTCTTTATTGTAACGTTCTGTAACAGAGATTAATTTAGTCGGCGCTTAATTTTGGCGACAAGCACCAGCCGGACACAGCACATTTCCTGTGACTCACGAAATTGCTGCAATGTCAATATCAGTTAAAATTATTTATCTCAGCTATCAATTGCAACAAATAAAAATCCATCAGCGTTCATCTGTGTTTATCTGCTAACATCTGCGGTTAAAAAAGGGCTCTCGCTCTTGAAAAACTATTTTTTATTGCTAAAAAACCTAAGCCAAATTCTCAAACATTAGTTTTCCGAAGAAATACAAGCTGTTTGAGCACATCCAACCGCGAACAGTCCCAGTAATCGATGTGAGAAACAATTAAACCGTCGCTGTTGACTTTCAGTTCGCTCCTACCGGCGATCGCCATTTTCGGTTTCCAAGGTAGCGGTGCGATCCAGCTCAGAGTCCAGCGAGTGTCTATAGTATCTCCAGACTGCGAAATCCCGTGCAAATCGAGATTTACATCCTGAAAAAAAGTCCCCATAAACCCGATCATTTTGCGGTAGCGATCGACTCCGGTAAATCGATTCACCGGATCTTCAAAATAAACATCTTTTGCATAGATGCTGTAAGTCTGATTATCGGGAAATCGTTGATAATCGTCTTTGAGAATTTCAATAATGTCCATTTCGAGCGATCGTTATTCTTCTATTATTAGAATATAATTTTAACAGTATATATCTAAAATACGCAATTTTCGTCCAAATTGTGATATTATATCAGGTTATTTCCTGCCTTGCCAACTTTCAACTTAACATCACAACTATGATTGACCTCTACACTTTTACTACCCCGAACGGTCGCAAAGTCTCGATCATGCTCGAAGAAATAGGTTTACCCTACAACGTGCACGTCATTGACATCACAAAAAACGACCAATTTAGCCCAGAATTCATCGCCATCAACCCCAACAGCAAAATTCCGGCGATAGTCGATCGAGATAACGGCATCACCGTCTTCGAGTCCGGCGCTATTCTGATCTATCTTGCCGAAAAAAGCGGCAGATTTCTGCCAACCGACAAACAAAAATACTTTCAAGTTATGGAATGGCTGATGTTTCAAATGGCCAGCGTCGGCCCGATGTTCGGTCAGCTAAACCACTTCAAACGCTTTGCACCCGAACAAATTCCCTATGCGATTGGGCGCTACGAAAAAGAAACCTTGCGCCTCTACGGAGTATTAGACACTCAACTAGCAAAATACGAGTACATCTGCGGCGACTATTCTATCGCCGACATTGCTACCTATCCCTGGGTTGCTATTTATGAATTTCAAGGATTAACCCTCGACAACCACCCCCACCTTAAACGTTGGGTAGAAACCGTGCAGAAGCGTCCCGCCGTTGAGCGCGGCATGGCAGTTGGCGGAAGTCCTAACTGAGAATTAAACTTGACGAACGGTCACAAGGTATTTGACTGTTGCTCAAAATCCGGTTTGACACTGCCATGACTTGCTAACCATTGATAAACTTGCAGCATCTGCTGAGCTTTAACATCCCAGGAATAGTGATTCATGGCGTAATTGTGGGCTGCAATGCCCATGCGTACAACACGATCGCGATCGGCGACAAGCTGTTCGAGTTCTGCGGTAAAATATTTTACCAGTGTGTCAAAATTACCGATAGGAACTTTAATCCCCCGATCGGGTCCTACCAGCGCACCTGGTCCGCCGTAGTCAACTACAACACAAGCCATACCGCAGGCCATTGCCTCAACCACAACGCCAGCCCCCAGTTCGCGAATCGAGGGAAAAGCAAAAATCTCAGCTTGGCGCATCAATTCTCCCACTTCAGCTTGGGTTTTTTGACCTAAAAGTTTAACGCAGTTGCCTAAATTGTGTTCTGCGATTAATTGTTCTAGTCTAGGACGTTCGGGTCCGTCGCCAACGATCGCTAATTTATGCTGCTGCAAAATCGAACTGTTAGCGAAAGCGCGAATGACAACTTCTGGCAATTTATAGGGAACTAGCCTCCCGGCAAACAGTACCGTCACTTGTTCGCTACTAGAGCGTTCGGGTAGCTTAAACAATTCGGGATCGATGCCAACTTCGGCATAATTAATTGTCTTCGATCTCGCTGAGGCTGGCAAATCTACGATCGTGTGATCGAATGCCGCCAGAATTCCTGCTGAACGTTCATAAGTAGAGCGGTAAAAAGGCATTAACCTGTAAGCATTTCGCACATAGCTCAACCACTCGCGCTCCCGCTTCAACTCTGTTGTGAAAGCTTTCGGCCAAGGCAGCCCGCCGTTGAGAGGCCCTAGCAAAAAAGGAATAGGACTCCAAGCTGCGATAGGACTTGGCTGCGTGGGCGACATCGGGGTAATCCGGTGAACGACATCGAAATTCCCGCTTTGCAACTCTTGCTTGTAGCGCTGCCAGACTTCCCACTCAAAGGCGAGATAGCTGAAATAACCCAGCGCTGCGTTAATTGTCCAGGCTTTGTTTGAGCCACTTAGTAAAGTCGTTAGCTTTTGAATGGGAGCAGCAACTTTTTCTGTATCTATATAAACTATTTTAGCGTTACCCATTCCGACTTTATCGATATTTTGTTTATTCCTAATTTGGGTAACAACCGTAGCATTAACATAATTGCTTATCGCCCGCGCAAATTTATATCCAACCACCGGTAAAGAAGGCCACTCAGGATTGCAAACATCCGCCAGAATCAAAACCCGCATCGTATCAGTTTTCTCTTTATTTTCCATAAAAACTCCAGTATCTGTACAAGTTGTCATAATTCGGGATATATATAGGTTTAGGAGAAATTCCCTGGGGTTGCCCCCTTGCTTCCCTACCCTAACTAATTGTTCGCGAATGAGTGATAATTGCTCGGGGACTCAAGAACTTTATAACACCGCTATCCCTATCTTGGCAAGTGTACCAATACATAGAAGATCGCGGTGTTGTTTTAAAGCTACTGCTGATTCAGGATTGGAATGATTTTATGACCTGCTTCCAGCACTCAATTGTTGGCGCACCGAGGAACTCAATCCGCGAAATGCTTAATAATCGCCTCAGCAAACTCCGAACACTTCAACTCAGGCACCGGCGGCTCCATCAACCTCGCCAAATCGTAAGTAACTTCACCGTTAGAAATTGCCGCTCCCAAACCCTTCTTAATCAAGTCTGCTGCCTCCTGCCATCTCATGTATTCTAACATCATTACCCCGGACAAAATCAGGGAACCGGGATTGACTTTATCCAAACCAGCGTGTTTCGGCGCAGTGCCGTGAGTCGCCTCAAAAACTGCACATTCATCACCAATATTAGCACCGGGACCCATGCCCAATCCACCGACAATGGCGGCGGCCGCATCGGACAAATAATCCCCGTTCAGATTCATTGTCGCCAAAATCGAATACTCGGCCGGTCGGGTTTGAATTTGTTGAAAAATACTGTCAGCAATTCGGTCGTTGACCATGATTTTTTCTTTCCACTGGCCGCTGCCGTGACTGTCCCAAATTGCAAACAGAACGTCGGCTACTTCTTGACGAATTTTGGCTTGTTTTTCTGGGGTCAAGGCATCGTATCCTGGGTCTATTTGGCGAGCATTATCTTCTAAGCTAATGTCGGGATTTTTTTCTTTGTTGCCCAGAATCCAAGACTCTCTTTCAGTTACGCACTGTTCGCGAAATTCGGTGGTTGCTAATTCATAACCCCAATCTCGGAAAGCTCCTTCGGTATATTTCATGATGTTGCCTTTGTGCACCAAAGTCACTTGCTGCTTATCTTTCGGCAACCGTAAAGCGTGGGTAATGGCCCGCCGTACTAAACGCTGAGAACCTGTTTTGCTAATGGGTTTAATTCCGATGCCAGAATCGAGGCGAATTTGTTTTTTGCCATGTTCTGGTGTTGCGGGAATTAACTCATTATTGAGGAATTCAATCAATTTTTTGCCGATTTCGCTGCCTTTGGCCCATTCAATTCCGAGGTAAATATCTTCTGTATTTTCCCGGTAAATAATTACATCTAGGAGTTCAGGGGTTTTGTGTAGCGATGGTGTTCCAGCATAATATTTGCAGGGCCGCACGCAGGCGTAAAGGTCAAAGATTTGCCGCAAAGCTACGTTTAGCGATCGAATGCCGCCCCCGATTGGGGTTGTCAGTGGCCCTTTGATGGCGACTCCGTATTCTTTGATGGCGTCTAAGGAATCCTGGGGCAGATATTGGTAAGTACCGTAGACATCGCAGGCTTCGTCGCCTACATAGATTTTAAACCAGTTGATTTTGCGATCGCCACCGTAAGCCTTTTCTACCGCAGCATCCATGACTTTCTGGGATGCTGGCCACAAGTCAACGCCGGTACCGTCGCCACGAATAAAGGGAATAATCGGGTCATTGGGGACGATCGGCAAACCGTCTTTGAAAGTAATTTTAGAACCAGTTGTCGGGGCTACAATTTTTTCGTACATATCTTAACAGCGCGGATAGCAATGTTCCCTATTTTGCCACGATTATCTGCCTAAACCTCAACCAATCATAAATATTTGTATAAATTTTTGATAACTTGATTTTTAACCGCCGATAATAGCAGATAGACGCAGATAAACGCAGATGTTTTTGGGGATGTCTGCATTTATCTAGAATTTTATTCTTTTTGCATATTCTTCTTCACAATCCACAAAATACACCAGATGACTATAATCACCGCAACTATTTTGGAAACCGGGCCCAGATAATCCTCTACAAGTGTATAATTTTCCCCTAGTTTATATCCGGCAAAAGTCAGGAAACTTACCCATAAAAGAGTGCCGCCGGTTGAGTATAGTAAAAAAGGAATTAAAGGCATATTATTGATGCCAGCGGGCAGGGAAATTAGGGTGCGAACTCCCGGTACGAGGCGACACAAAAACACGGCTTTGTTGCCGTGTCTGTTAAACCATCTATTTGCTTTGTCAATATCGGCGCCCGATACTGTGATCCACTTGCCGTATTTGTCGGCTAAATTCCTCAAGCGTTCTTCGCTCAATAATTTACCCGCATAGTACCAGGGAAGCGCGCCCAGAATTGTACCGATTACTCCTGCTGCGATCGCCGGCGCTAACTCCATATCATCACCCTTTGAGGCCGTGAATCCTGCCAGCGGCATAATCAATTCTGAGGGTATGGGGGGGAAAATATTTTCTAAAAACATCAACAGGCCAATTCCGAGATAGCCCATCGATTGCATTGTGTTAGTTATCCATTCAACCATTTTGATTCACTAATTTGGTAAGAAGAAGTCAGTAGTCATTAGTCATTAGTCATCGCTCGTTCCTAGACTCTGCCTGGGAACGCATATAAGCGAGGCTCTGCCTCGACTCCCCATGAGGGAGGCAGAGCCTCCTTATATTTATTCCCCGGCACAGCTTGGGAACAATAAACGATGATTAAGTGCCCGAAGTCCAAGAGTTTGTGTACTCAATTTGTTCGGCAGTCAAGGTATCAATGTGAATACCCATTGCTTCCAATTTGAGACGGGCAATTTCTTTGTCAACTTCCACGGGGATTGAGTGAATACCAGGCTCTAGTTTGCCTTTGTTCGTAACTAGATATTCGCAGGCTAAAGCTTGGTTAGCAAAGCTCATATCCATCACGGCGCTGGGGTGTCCTTCGGCTGCTGCCAAGTTGATCAAACGGCCTTCGCCCAACACAATAATCGACTTGCCATTATTGAGGTGATATTCTTGAGTGAAAGACCGAACCGTTTTCACGTCGGTGCTTTTTGCGCCGAGAGATTTGAGGTCAATTTCAATGTCGAAGTGACCGGAATTGCAAACAATTGCACCGTCTTTCATTGTCTCGAAATGTTCGGCACGAATGACGTGTTTGTTGCCCGTAACGGTAATGAATATATCTCCGACTGTTGCTGCTTCGTCCATCGGCATGACGCGGAAACCGTCCATCACTGCTTCGATCGCCCGAATCGGATCGATTTCGGTGACAATTACGTTAGCACCCATACCGCGGGCGCGCAGTGCCGTGCCTTTGCCGCACCAACCGTAACCTGCAACCACAATATTTTTACCGGCCAACAAAATATTGGTAGCGCGGATAATGCCGTCTAGGGTAGATTGACCGGTACCGTAGCGGTTGTCAAAGAAGTGCTTGGTGTCGGCGTCGTTGACGTTCATTGCGGGGAAAGTCAGCACGCCGTCTTTCAACATGGCCCGCAGGCGCACGATGCCTGTGGTAGTTTCTTCGGTAGTTCCGATTAAGTCGGAAATTTGGTTCGGGCGGTGCTGGATCAGGGCCGCTACTACGTCGCTGCCGTCGTCGATGATAATATTGGGGCGGTGGTCTAGGGCTGTGTAGACGTGACGTTCGTAGGTAGCCGCGTCTTCTCCTTTGAGGGCGAAGACGGAAATGCCGTAGTCTTCAACTAAGCAAGCCGCTACGTCATCTTGAGTGCTCAAGGGGTTGCTGGCGATCAGTACGGCGTCGCCACCGCCGAGTTTGATGGCGATTGCCAAATGAGCGGTTTCTGTGGTTACGTGGCAGCAAGCAGCCAAGCGAATGCCAGCAAAAGGCTTTTCTTTAGCGAAGCGTTCTTGAATTTGCCGCAAAACGGGCATTTCCCGGCCGGCCCACTCGATGCGTTGCTTTCCCAAGGGGGCGAGGGACAAGTCTTTGACTTCGTGTTTAATCTTGACGGATGTAGCAACCATGTATGTTATTTCTCAGAAATCATCAAACTTTGTTAGTTTTAGCAGATTAAGTCATCGGGGGGCAAGTGCTGTGATTTTACTCGATCGGGGTCGGCGCTGCTAATCTTAAATTTTGATTGTGTTTTAATGATTAGCGAGCTAGTGGATGGAGTCACCTGCACAGCGAGAGTCAAACATTCTTGTCGGGCGATCGATCTCAATCTTTTGTGTTAGCGTGGCCTTCTTTAATTATTTGACACTCTCACTGGGGCGGCTGGAAGTTTGAGGGCCTGCGTGGCGTTCCCAGCTTGGCAGCCTGCAGATATCATCAGTTGGTTAGGACTTGGTTCCGTAGGGATTAGTTTCCCGTTCCCAGACATCTTCAAATACTTTTTAGCGGAAATATTGTGGGAGCATCTCATATTTGTAAAAACACTTCTTCTTCCTCCTTCCTTCTGACTCTTTCCTCCTGACTCCTGACTCCTGGCTCCTAACTCCAATTTTGGGCTGGGCTGCTTTCATTGAGATGCTCCCAATATTGTTGCTGTTGCACGAACCGTTTCAATTGGGCGATCGGATAGTTGTAGAAGGCTTTGAAGGTACTGTTGAAAAGATTTTGCTGCCTTCAACTCAAATTATTAGTGATCGGGGAGAGCGAGTTATCCTGCCGAAGGCGATCGTCTTTACCAATTCAGTGCGGGTAAGCTAATCCGCATTTAAATTGCATAGTCAAATAAATCTTTACTTGTGTGGGGAGTAGGGGTTGGGCCGGAGCTCACGCCCTCAATATACAATTTAAATGCACAACAGTTTACTAATAGGTCTGCCCCACAGGCGAACTAACTGGCCTTTAAATTTAGCCTATGATGTTGATACTTCAGGCTTTAACGATGGTTCTTTGCATCTTATTGTCCGCTATTGGACGCTGCGCGAACAAGCACAGGTGCGACGGACACACACCAGGGCTGTGGTGGCGATTAAAGTAGCGTGCATCCGGGCGGACATTAAAATTCCTCAACCGGTAAGCTGTTAGTCATTTAAATTTATTGCCTCCACCCCTTGCAGTATGGGGTCTGGCCCACAAATATTGCAGTTTGAATGTCGAACAGCTTATATCAAATCCACTCTTCATCGGAATAGTAAATTCGAGTTGACTGTTGACTGTTGACTGTTGACTGTTGACACCGTGAACAGTCAACAGTCAACAGTCACCAGTAATATCATTTCCGGTAACACCGGAATGATATTACTGGTGACTTTGTACGATCGAACAATTTACCGTGAGTGAGTTTTGAATTTTGAGTTGGGAGAGGGAGAGAGTGGGAGAGTGGGGTAGTGGGAAAAATCCTCTTGTTTCACGCTTGACTTCTTCCCTCAACACCCATCCGTTAAATCCATTAAATCCCGTACACTGGGCGTTGCCGAACTTCCCTCTGATATCAAATCCGCGCTGCGAAAGTCGGGCGTAAAATCGAGTCAACATTCAACACTCAACCATCATTCAGTTTGGCGACGCCGAGTCAACACTCAACAGTCAACAGTCAACAGTCAGCAATTCCGGAGGAGTGCAACCAGAATTGATATGACTTCTCCCTTCTGACTTTTCAAATCAAGCAAAAGGCGAGCCTATTTCTCATTAGCGCGCCTCCAAATTGAATTTTATTTTGTCAAACGTAAATGATGAGATTGTTCCCATTTGAAAAATATCATGAAGTAGTCTTGCTAGCACGGCGGCGACGCGCTGCAATCAAGCCACCTAAACCAAGAGCCAAACCAGTCATTGTCATCGGTTCTGGAACTGCTTCTGCGCTGACTGTGAAATCTTGGAAGTCTGCGTCCTTTCCGTTACCGCGATCGTCGAAGGAGATTAGTGTGCCTCCATTCAACAGAGAACCTGTTCCGTTTGTGTATTGTCCGGCAGCTTTGAAGACGTTCGTTTTTTCTTTGTTGAGTGCGTCCCACAGTTGCGATTGTGCGCCAAACACCGCTTGCTGGCTGCCACCGTTCAAGGCTGAGGTCGAGTAGACAGTGCCGGCTCCGAAGCGGCTGTGGAGTCCCAAAGTATAAATTTGATTTGCCAGGAATGTGAATACTGCCGAGCCAGGACCCAAGACTGTATTGCCCAGAGTTCCTTTCCATTCGTCCGCGCCACCGTTGTCTGAGGATTTAGTTTCCGAAAACAGGGTGCTAACTAGAGAGGTCGCCGAGTTGTTCACACTGTAGATGCCCAAAGAGGAAGTATACCCACCGTGAGATTCTTTGAAGTTAAACTTGACGCTGGTATCTTGGCTGAATGTGATGCCGTTGGTGCCAAAGGAGAAGGCCTGAGCTGGAGCTCCGACGCCAAACAGAGCTGTGGCGGCGGCGGTAGCTGTTAGGGCGGATAATAGTTTGGTATTCATAAACCTGTTCCTTTTGTGCGATGGTCTTAATATTTTCATTATGCGATACTTTGTTTGTATTTGGATCACTTTAGGTAAAGTTTGACATATTCTTTATCAAGCCTTTACATATCCTTCATAAATGCTGTCGCTAGCCGTAGCCCGCGGGGGATGGCTCCCTCATAATACCCACTAAATAATTATAAATATTGTGGCTTGAAACCTTGCAGTCGCGGGCATGGGAGCGCGGGGCTGCCAAAGTGATGGGGATGGGGCTTATGCTAATTTTTTATTATATTCTCAAGTCTAAATCCTCAATAGCAAACACTTAAGTATAAATACGGTAATATTCGTGGGTACTGACAGTTAAAAGAGTTTTCTATTAACCCGAAACTGGGAATATTTGTTTTTGGGACTTGTGTAGGGGAGTTAAAGTAGTTTATCTATCGGGTAAATTACCTACAAAATGCGATCTTTGGGTCTAGGTATTTTGGTTGAATTAAATATATCCCGTGGGGTGAGATATCCCAAAGATGCGATCGAGGAGATGCAATTTCAGCCGATTTAAGCGGTAAAAGACCGGATTGCCCCTCAAGAAAGATTGTATAGAGAAGGTCTGGCCCCGTCTTTGCTCCCGATCGCCCGCATCAAAACAGACCGCTGTAGCGTTCCTCTGCCCAAGGTTCGCCCCGCCGATGGTAGCCGTTGCGTTCCCAAAAACCGAGTTCTTCGGTTTCTGTAAACTCCAGGCCGTTAATCCATTTAGCGCTTTTCCAAGCGTACAGGTGGGGAACTACGAGCCGCATTGGGCCGCCGTGGTCTGCGGATAGAGGTTCGCCGAAGACGGTGTGGGCGAAAAAGTTTTCTTCTCGGAGGAAGTCGGCGATCGCAATGTTGGTAGTGTAGCCGCCGTAGCAGTGTTCCAGGACGTGCAGAGCTTTTGGATCGACTTCTACATACTTCATAAAATCTGTGACTTTGACTCCCGTCCACTGCACGTCGAGTTTTGACCACCGAGTGACGCAGTGAAAATCCGCAGTAAAGTTACTTTGGGGCATGGCCTGGAAGTCCGACCAAGTGAAGGTTTGTGCTTTTGCCAATCCCCAGACTTTAAATTCCCAACTTTCAATGCTGACGGAGGGTGTATCGCCGTAGGTCAGCACAGGAAAGCCGTTGGCGAGGTATTGACCTGGGGGGACGCGATCGATGTTTTCTGATTCTGGCTTGCGAAAAAATTTGCCCTGCATTGATTCACGCTCTACAGTAACTGACTGCAATCCTCACTATAGCTTGCTGAGATGGACGCATCGCAATTCATCTCAAGGTAGAAAGCTTTCAGGACTTCTGTAGAAAGAAAAATCCCTAAATTCTACCTGATGTCAACCTAATTCTGTCTTCGGAGATAGCCGAAGCTAAAAATTACCAACTATTATGATTCCAGCGTAAGTAGGTAAGCGCTGTAAAACGCAATGTAAACGATTGTAAAGTATCCTTAGCCCTAAGCGTAGCTAAGTCAGCCCTGTTTACATACTGTTACATTGAGCAGTTTAATTCCCCCTACCTACTTATTAAGTAAGTAATCTTAAATTTTATCGCAATTGATGGTGCATTTCCGAATCTTTGATGTATTGTTACAATATGCTGAGATGCCATATGTCAAAAAATTGATGGGGTAAAAATCATGATCGCAAGTTGCTTGATTCCGTTGACGGTATGCTTGATTGCTTGGTGGGTGACTGCCGGGACTGACAACAGAACGCTAGACGGAATTCCGGCTCCCATAGCTGCAATTATTGGAATGTGTTCGTTAATTTGGTTGGTGGCGGTGTGTCCTTGGCCTGTTGAACTCGCTCTAGTCTTGGCGGTGGTGGTTTTGGGCAAAGCTTATTTGCAAAAAATCTTGAAAGTCGGCTGAATTTTCAGGGCTAGCGCTCCTATGATTTGCGGGAGCGCGATGATCGAGTGCTGCTACTTTGTTGAAATTCTTCGCGATTTGTCTGGCTAATTTGTCAGATGGGGTCGCAAAGGCGGAACCAACCCTAGAATTGGTGAAATTAAATTTAGATATTTCGGTTAAAAATTAGAACATAAAGATCGACAGAGAAACCCGGTTCATCTTAGATAAACCGGGTTTGTGGGGGCTTAAATTTTCAAACATCCCGCAAGAATTGCTTAGGACTTAGACAGTCGGAACACAAGAAACCGGGTTTCTGAGTCCAGGAATGTTGCTGTATGTGCGTAAAATGGCGAGCTGTTAAATTGGCAAGCGATTGATATCTTTATTAGAACCAATTACTACCATCGCGTCGCCCTTTCTCAAGCGTTCGGTTGGCTCCGGATTAATCTCGAACTTTTCGGCGCGCCCGACTGCTAGCAAGTTCAAACCATACCTGCGCCGGAGCTCCAATTCGGAGACGGTTTTACCGTCAAACTTGTCAGGAACGAGCAACTCAACGATGCTGTGATCTGGGTCGAGGTCAAAGCGTTCTAAAATGCTGGGTTTTGTAAGAAGGCGGGCCACAGAGCAGCCCATTTCTCGTTCGGGAAAAACTACATGATCTGCGCCGACTTTTTTCAACAGTTTTAAGTGAGTTTCCGAAGAAGCTTTGGCTATTACGTGACGTACCCCCCCTTCCTTAAGATTTAGGGTGGTGGTAATGCTTTCTGCTAGGTAATTGCCGATCGCAACTATCACTGTTTCAAATTCAAATATACCGGCTTCCGCAAGAGCGCTAGGCTCAGTAGAATCTAACTGCACAACGTGAGCAGCAATGCGATCGTTCAAAGCTTGAGTTACTTTTTTTTCATCGGTGTCAACTCCCAAGACTTCGTAACCCAAGCCGTGCAGAGTCGAACACACAGCTTTACCGAAGCGTCCCAAACCAATAACTGCAAACTGCTTGTTGTCGGCGCGCAAAGTGCGAAAAAAATTCAAAGATGACAGGTTCACTCAATATCCAGCGCTGAGCGTCTTGCTGTTTAAATTTTAGCAGAGACAGCGCCGCCTCCTTTTGATTTTTGGGTAAGTAGTAAAAGTTGATTTGGGTTGTCACCCATTGTTTAGATTATCAGCAACGAGGCAGGATTTTTTTATCCCACTAACAAACTTTCCTCAGCATACTTAAAAGACCTGGGTTTTGGATCGCCGAAGGCAGCACTCATCAGCAGCAACACGCCAACCCGACCTATGTACATTGTAGCAATCAAAACCAGCTTACCGATCGCTGAAATCGTGGGTGTAATCCCAGTGGACAGGCCGACCGTGGCAAAAGCTGAAACTGCTTCAAACAGGGCTGCGATAAATTCTACTTCGGGATTGGTCAGCTCGATTAAAATTGCAGATGTGAACGCGACCAACAGGGAACCAAAGAGTACGCTAATGGTTTTCAGTATCATTGCTGGCGGGATTTGACGCTGATAGCACTCGACATCTTCCTGGCCTTCGAGAACTGCTGTGGTACAGCAAAACAATATCCTAAAAGTTGTGGTTTTGATTCCGCCGCCGGTGCTGCCGGGACTGGCGCCGATAAACATCAGCGCGATGGTCAGAAATAGCGAGGCTTCGCTCATTTGGCCAATGCTAATTGTATTGAACCCCGCCGTGCGGGGAGTAACAGATTGAAACCAAGCTGCCATCACCTTTTGAGGAAAATTTAGAGCGCCGAAAGTGTCTGGGTTGTCGTATTCCAGCACCAAAAAGGCTAGGGTTCCTAAAATTAAAAGGACAGCCGTTGTAGTGGTAACAACTTTGAAGTTCAGGGAAAAAACTGTGCAGATAGGGCTTTTCTTCAAGCGATCGCGCAGCCACAGGTACATTTCCATAATTACTTCATAGCCGATTCCCCCAAATATGATTAAACCACTGACTGTGAAGTTAACCATAGGCGAACTGATGTAGCCGATCAAATTCTCTGAATAGATGCTAAAACCTGCGTTGTTAAAGGAATTAACGCTGTGAAATATAGCAGACCACACACCCTCTTTAAATCCGTATTGGGGGACAAAAACCGTCATCAGCAAAAACACTCCTGTTAATTCAAACAAAAGCGTTGTTGCTAGAATTGACTGCACGAGTTGTACTACGCCGGCTAGCCCGGATTTGTCGAGAGATTGTTGCAGAGCAATTTTGTCTTTCAAGCCAAAGCGGCGGCCCAATAACAGCAGCAAGAAAGTCGTGGCTGTCATGTAGCCCAACCCTCCTATTTGCACCAGTAAAACTAGGCACAGTTGCCCCCAAAAAGAGTAATATTTTCCCACATCTACAACCGATAAGCCCGTGACGCAGACAGCGGAAGTAGAGGTAAACAGTGCTGTTATTGGATCGCTCCAAGTTCCATCAATTGTGGAAAAAGGCATCATCAGTAATAGAGCACCTGCGAGGATGACAGCGAGAAAGCCCAAAGCAATGGTTCGCGAGACAGTCATTCGATTTTAGGTTTTAGATTTGAGATTTTAGATTTGAGAGGGAACCACAAATCGATTTTAGATTTGAGGTTTTAGAGGGAACCCACAAATAGATCATCGGGCTTGAAATCAGGACATCTCTGTCTGGCGAAGACCGGAGACCGATCGAACTCAATCGCCAAATTCTATGACAACATCGGGAAAATAACGGTAGAATTCCTTTAATAACTTGCAATCCGGCGATGACATCAACACTTTACCAGCAAATTCAGCAACTTTACGACGCTTCTAGCGGTTTGTGGGAGCAGGTGTGGGGCGAACATATGCACCACGGTTACTACGGCCCGGATGGCAATTTGAAAAAAGAGCGCCGACAGGCTCAGATAGATTTGATAGAAGAACTGCTGGCATGGGCTGGAGTACCGTCAGAGAAGGCACTGTGTGAATCTTACCGCATTCTCGATGTCGGTTGCGGGATCGGCGGCAGCACGCTTTATTTGACCGAAAAGTTTAGTTCTATCCCTCAAAATAATTTAAAGGTGGATGGCGAGGCGGATCAAAATTATAGCCGATCGCCCGAACTAAATAAAACGGGCGCTAGCGTTACAGCGACCGGGATTACTCTGAGTCCGGTACAGGCCAACAGAGCGACCGAACGCGCTAAAATTGCCGATGCTCAAAGCAATGTGAACTTTTTGGTGGCCGATGCTTTGAATATGCCTTTTCCTGACGAGTCCTTCGACTTGGTTTGGTCGCTCGAAAGTGGCGAACATATGCCCGACAAAATTAAGTTTTTGCAGGAATGCTGTCGCGTACTCAAGCCGGGAGGAACTTTGATTTTGGCAACTTGGTGTCACCGCCCGCTGGGAGAAGCGGCTGGAGAATTAACTGATGAAGAGAGAAAGGAATTGGCAGAAATTTACCGGGTTTATGCTTTGCCTTATGTGATTTCTTTGCCGGAATACGAGGAAATTGTCCGCAGTTTGCCTTTGACAAGTATTCGCACCGCTGATTGGTCAAAAGCTGTTGCTCCTTTTTGGGATGTGGTGATCGATTCTGCTTTGACTCCGAGCGCGATTTGGGGTTTGCTAACTAGCGGTTGGACGACTATTCAAGCTGCACTTGCTCTCGGATTGATGAGCCGTGGATATCAGAGCGGGTTGATTCGTTTTGGGATGATTTGTGCTGTAAAATAGCAGGCATATATCAGAGAAGTTTTGAGTGTTGAGTTGATGAGTAAGGTGTGCATTGCACACCTTAGAAAATATTATTTGTGTGGTGCGGGTGTGAGATTTATGGGCAATGATTCGATTGGCAAGTCTTGGATTGATAAAAATGGCTCGGCTCAGCAAAGCTGGGTGAGGGCATTTTGGGAGTTTTCTCGGCCGCACACAATTGTGGGTACTAGCTTGAGTGTATTGGCTTTGTACGCGATCGCCCAAAGTGCGCGGCTGTTTGTGAATCCTGTATTTGGGCCCCTAGCTTTTGCCTGGTTGGCTTGCATTTGCGGCAATATTTATATTGTGGGATTGAACCAGTTAGAAGATGTTGAAATTGATAAAATTAATAAGCCGTATTTGCCGATCGCATCGGGAGTGTTTTCTCGGAAAACCGGGGAATTAATTGTAATTGCCACGGGAATTATAGCAATTTTGACTGCTGTTTTACAAGGCCCGTTTTTGCTGGCTACCGTTGGCGTTAGTTTGGCGATTGGGACTGCTTATTCTCTGCCGCCAATTCGGCTGAAACGCTTTCCTTTGTGGGCGGCGCTGTGCATTTTTACTGTGCGGGGCGCGATCGTCAATTTAGGGTTATTTTTGCACTTTAATTGGGTGTTGGGTTTGGGAGGGGCGAAAAGCGCTTTTTCGGGCTGGATTTTGGAGAGTGTGTCTTTTGAGATTCCTGCGGAAGTTTGGGTGCTGACGGTTTTTGTTGTGGTGTTTACGTTTGCGATCGCCATTTTTAAAGATATCCCCGACATGGAAGGCGACAAGCAATATAATATTACTACGTTTACGATTGAGCTGGGCAAGCCTGCCGTCTTTAATTTATCTCGCTGGGTGTTGACGGTTTGTTATTTGGGCGCGACTTTGGCTGGAGCGATCGTATTGTCTAATGTTAATTTAGTGTTTCTGGCAGTTTCTCATTTGGCGGCTTTGGGTTTGATGTGGTTTTGGAGCGCGAAAGTTGATTTGGACGATAAAATAGAAATTGCGGCATTTTATCAGTTTATCTGGAAGTTGTTTTTCTTAGAATATCTGATTTTTCCCGCCGCTTGTTTGTTGGGGTAGAAGTTCGGCAACGAGCAATGTACGGGATGTAACGGATGTAACGGATGTCAGTCCGATGGAAGTAAGGAAGTTCGGCAACGGATTATGTAACGGATGTCACGGATGTCAGGAAGAAGGAAGAAGGAAGAAGGAAGTTCGGCAACGGATTGTGTAACGGATGTAACGGATGTAACGGATGTAACGGATGTCAGTCCGATGGAAGTCGGAAGGGGGAAGAAGGAAGGGGGAAGGGGGAAGGGGGAAGGGGGAAGAAGGAAAAAGGAAGGAATAGTTAACAAATTAGAAGAAGTTGGCAATTACAAGTTAGCGAACTCCCAAACAACTAAGACAACTATGGCTTCTCAAAAAAAATCGCGGAAATCTGCCTGCAAACTGGGTGCCGAAGACTCTTTGAAATTAGCTTGGGAACATCACCAAGCGGGACGTTTGTTAGAAGCTGAGAAGTTGTATCTGCAGATATTAGAAGTGCAGCCGGAATCAGCAAACGTGCTGTGTTTGTTGGGAATAGCGGCGAGACAGCAGGGAAAGATTGCAGAGGCGATCGACTTTTACGAACAGGCGATCGCCCAAAACCCCAATTTTGTAGAAGCACATTTAAATAAGGCTAATCTTTTGCTGGATGCAGGCGAATATCAAAGGGCGATAGCCAGTTACGAACAAGTAATCAAAATCCAGCCAAATTCCGCACTCACTTACAATAATTTGGGCTGGGCAAAACAGCAATTAGGCGAAATAGAATCGGCTATTTTATATTACCAAACAGCGCTGCAACTCGACCCCAACCTGCACGAAACAGCGCACAACTTAGGACATTTATTTAAACAAAAAAATCAATTAAATGAGGCAATCGCCTGTTACCAGCACGCTTTAAAAATCAATCCAAATTTGACATATTCCCTGATGGGATTGGGAACAGTTTTGCAGCAGCAAGGTAAATTAGCCGAAGCTTTCAATTGCTACCAGCAAGCGGTAAAACTCGACCCCGACAATCCCGAAGCTCACAACAATGTAGGAGCATTTTTCCACGAACAAGGCAATGCAAAAGCAGCAATATCCCACTACCGACAAGCATTAAACTTAAAGCCAGACTTCGTGGAGGCTATTAACAATCTCGGACACGCTTTGGTCGATTTAGGAGAGTTTCAAGAGGCTTTTTCTTGTCACAGTCGAGCCTTGGAATTGCAGCCAGACAACGCCATCGCACACCTGGAATTAAGTTTAACTTTGCTATTGTTCGGAGATTTTCAGCGCGGTTTTGCTGAATATGAGTGGCGGTGGCGCACTCCGCAACTACAACCGAGGCAATTTAAACAGCCGGTTTGGGATGGTTCGGATTTGCAGGGGAAAACTATTTTACTGCTCGTCGAGCAAGGCTTCGGCGATTCTATTCAGTTTATTCGCTACGCGCCGATTCTTCGCAGCCGAGGCGCTAAAGTTATGGTGGCTTGCTATCCAGAACTGATGCGGTTGTTTGCGACAGTTGCTGGTATTGAATATTTATCAGTTAGTCTTGAAGGTTTGCCAGAATTTGATGTTCACGCGCCGCTGATGAGTTTGCCGCGAATTGTCGGGACAACTCTGGAAACAATACCGGCAAATGTTCCTTATTTATATCCGCCTGCTGAGTGCAAATTTGCGCTTTCTTCTGATGCCAAGTTGAAGGTAGGGATTGTTTGGGCGGGAAGTCCGAAGCGCCGGAAAGACAATCAGCGTTCTTGCAGCTTGAGCGATTTTATTCGATTTTTGGATGTTCCGGGAATTGCTTTTTATAGTTTACAAAAAAACTTGTCCGAGAGCGATCGCACTTTGTTGAACCAACACTTAGTGCCGGATTTAACTCCGCATTTGAACGACTTTGCTGATACCGCTTCGGCTATATCTCAACTGGATTTAGTCATTAGTGTCGATACGGCTGTGGCGCACTTAGCCGGTGCTTTAGGAAAACCGGTTTGGGTACTGCTTTCTTTTGCTCCTGACTGGCGTTGGCTGCTGGATCGTAAAGACAATCCTTGGTATCCAACTGCGAGGCTTTTCCGCCAAAGTCAGCCGGAAAGTTGGCAAGAATTGTTTGAAGAAGTACAGGCGGCTTTGAGTTATTTTGCGATCGCCAATACTGTTAGTTATTCCGAGGATTCTGCCAAAGATTCGCTTGACTTCGTTTCACTCGCCCTGACTGCTAATCATACGGCTTCCCTCGATTATGTGGCTCTCACAATGACAGATGCAAGCGTGCTTCAAGAGAGTAAACAAATATTTGTGATTGCGAGTGAAGGGTTAGCAGAAGGCTCCGCAGCTAAGCAATCGCAGGGGATTGAGACATCGATTGCGATCGGAACGGCTGGCGATAATTTGGTTATTTTAGAGGATTTATTGCGGCAAGCAGAACAGTTAATGGAAACAGGAGATCGGGAAGAGGCGATCGCCCTTTACGAACAAATCATATCTCTTGAGCCAAATTGCGTTCAAGCGCGGATTAACTTTGGTTTTCTCAAGCAAGAAAAGGGCGAATTAGAAGCCGCTATCCCGCATTACCGAGAAGCTTTAGCCATCGCTCCAAATATTCCTCAAACAGCTTACAACTTGGCAAAGATTTTTGAGGAACAAGGTCAAGTGGAAGAGGCGATCACACATTACGAGCAAGCTCTTGTAGCTCAACCGGATTTCGTACCTGCGTTAATTAATTTAGCCGTGGCGCTGCAAGAAAAAGGCGAACTTTTCAGGGCGATCGAGCTGTACCGGCGAGCGCTGGAAATTCATCCGCATAGCTGGGAAGCTTACAACAATCTCGCAACAGTGTTGCAAGAACAGGGCAATTTAGAAGATGCGCTGGACTATTATCACAAAGCTCTAGAATTGCTGCCGGATTTTGTGGAAGCTATCAACAATTTAGGCAGGACGTTTCTGGAAAAAGGCGCGGTAGAAAATGCAATATCCTGCTACAGACGAGCGATTCATTTAAGTCCAAATCACGCTAGCGCTCACCTGAATTTATCCTTGGCTTTGCTGTTGGTGGGAGATTTGGAAAATGGTCTCGCTGAATACGAGTGGCGCTGGCAAATTAAAGAATTTCACACTGGTCATTCCTGTTTTTTGGCGGGAGCGGAAAATACTGTTTCGGCGAGAGAATATCGGCCGCTATGGGACGGTTCTGATTTGGTGGGAAAGACTATTTTGCTGCACGCCGAACAAGGTTTAGGTGATTCGCTTCAGTTTATTCGCTACGCTGCGATCGTCAAAAATAAAGGCGGTAGGGTTATTGTTGGCTGTTACCCGCAATTGCACCGTTTATTTGCAACGGTTGATGGCATTGATTTGCTAATAGTTAAAGGGGAGCCACTGCCGGAATTTGATGTGCAAGCGCCGATGTTGAGTTTGCCGTATATTCTTGGTACAAATCTGGAAACAATACCGGCAAATACTGCTTATTTATCTCCGCCAGCGGGTGCTGAATTTGGACTTTTGCCCGATCGCACTTTGAAAGTTGGCATTGTCTGGGCGGGGAATCCCAAACACCGCAAAAACAAGCAGCGTTCGTGCAGTTTGAGTCAGTTTCTGCCGCTTTTGGACGTTTCGGGGGTAAGTTTTTACAGCTTGCAGAAAGAGGTTTCTGAGGCCGATCGCGCGCTGTTGAATCAAACCTCGATCGTAGATTTGAGCCCGCATTTTGGCGATTTGGCCGATACTGCGGCTGCGATCGCCAAACTGGATTTAGTCATTAGTGTCGATACCGCTGTCGCCCATTTGGCGGGCGCTTTGGGCAAACAGGTGTGGATTTTGCTGGCGTTTTCGCCGGATTGGCGGTGGCTGTTGGAGCGCGAAGATAGTCCTTGGTATCCGACGGCGCGGCTGTTTCGCCAGCATCAGCGGGGCGACTGGGAGGACGTTTTCGATCGGGTTGCGGAAGCTCTAGGCGCGGTTGCTGCAGCATTTGTGCCGTCGGATTCGGCGGATGCAGAGTTTCGGCGGGGCGTGGATTTGCAGCAGCAAGCGGATTTTGGTGGTGCGATCGAATGTTATGAGCGAGCGATCGCGAGCGATCCTAATTACGCAGCCGCGCACAGCAATTTAGGCGTTGTCAAACAGCATACCGGCAGGGTAACAGAGGCGATCGCGCACTACCGACAAGCGCTAGCAATCGACGGGAATTTGGCGGAAACTGCGAGCAATTTGGGCAGCGCGCTCGCGGAAGTAGGGGAGACTGAAGAGGCGATCGCAGAATATGAGCGGGCGCTTTCTTTGAACCCGAATTGCGCGGAAGCGCTGATTAATTTGGGCCTGTTGCGGGAAGAGCAAGGGGATGTGGCGGAGGCTATAAGCTGCTATGAGCAAGCGATTCAAGTCAATCCTAATTGCGCGGCGGCTTATTTGAATTTGGGAATTGCTTTGGAGGCACAAGGGGAGGATGCGATCGCGAATTACGAACAGGCGATCGCGAATTACGAACGGGCGATCGCGATCGCTCCCAATGATGTGGAGGCCTTGCAGCATTTAGCATACGCCTCGATCCGACAGGGCCAAATTGACCGCGCGATCGCATACTACGATCGAGCTTTGGCGTTGCAACCGGCTTTGGCAGAAACTGATCTCGCTTTGGGGAGTTGGCTGTCAAACCAAGATAAGTTAGATGAGGCTCTAGCTTTTTGCCAGCAGGCGATTCAGAAATTGCCAGCCAGTGTACAGGCTCACTGCAATCTGGGAATTGTCCTGCACAAACAGGGCAAAATTGAAGATGCGATCGCCTGCTATCAGCAAGCTTTGAGCCTGAAACCCGACTTTCCAGAAGCTTTGAACAATCTCGGCAAAGCTTTTGAGGAAGCGGGAAAAATGGCAGAGGCGATCGATTGTTACCGTCGGGCGATCGAACTCAAACCCGGTTATATCAATCCCCTCTACAGTTTGGCAAGTGCTTTGCACGATCGCGGACAATTTGCGGATGCTCTCACCTACTACAGCCAAGCAGTTAAATTCAATGTCGCTAGCCCCGAATCTCACCTAAATTTAGGTTTAGCTTTGCTGCTGGCGGGAGATTTTCAGCGCGGTTTTTCCGAGTACGAATGGCGACTGCTGGTTCCACAAAAAGAGTACCCGGACTACAGTTTTCAACAGCCGGTTTGGGACGGCAAAGATTTGCAAGGAAAAACTATTTTGCTTTGCCCGGAACAGGGTTTAGGCGATGCAATTCAGTTTATCCGCTACGCAGATTTAGTCAAGCAGAAAGGCGGTAGGGTAATTGTTTGGTGTTTGCCGCAGTTGCTGCGCTTGTTTGCACAAGTTTCGGGAATCGATGGGTTAATAGTTAATCCAGAGGATGCGCGAGATTTTCAAGTTCGCGCGCATCTAATGAGTTTGCCGCACCTTTTGGGAACAACTTTAGAAACTATACCCGCCAAAGTTCCTTATTTAGCTCCCCCGCCCGGTTGGGAATTTTCTCTCCATTCAAATACTAATTTGAAAGTAGGGATTGTGTGGTCTGGAAATCCTAAAAATTCCCAAAATAAGGTGCGATCGTTACCCCTGAATTTGTTGACAAAACTGTTAGATATTCCCGGAGCAGAATTTTACATTTTGCAACAGGAAATGACAGCAGACGATCGCGCTTTGTTAGAGCAAATGGCAGTAACAGATTTAAGCTCTTATTTGCACGACTTTGCGGATACTGCGGCGGCAATCTCGGCTCTGGATTTAGTGATTTCTGTAGATACTGCTGTGGCGCACTTGGCTGGTGCTTTGGGCAAACCCGTGTGGATTTTGCTCTGTTTTGTGCCGGATTGGCGGTGGATGTTGCATCGCGAGGATAGTCCTTGGTATCCCACGGCGCGGCTGTTTCGCCAGTCAACAGCGGGAGATTGGGAAGGAGTTTTAGAACGAGCTAGTTTGGCGCTCAGAGAAAGAATTTGTCAGCATCAAGAAGCTCTACCGCCAATAGAAACTCCGACCAATATTCAATTATATCAAAAACAGTTCAATCAGGGGAATATTCTCAAGTCGCAAGGAAGATTGACCGATGCGATCGCTTATTTTAAAAATGCTTTAGTTTTGCAGCCCAATTCGATAGAGGCTACCACTAATTTGGCAGTGACGCTGCACCAAACAGGCAATTTATCCGAAGCGACCGCCTATTATCAGCGCGCGACCGAGATTGATCCCAACTGCGCTCAATCCCACAATAACTTGGGTATTTTGCTGCAAGATCAAGGCAATATAATGGCTGCTATCTCTTGCTTTCAAAAGGCGATCGCCCTGAATCCGGTTTACGTCAAAGCTCTCAACAATCTCGGCGCGATACTCCAGCAGCAGGGCGAGTTGCCAACTGCGATCGCCTGTTTTCATCAAGCACTTTCTGTCAATTCCAATTATGCGCCAGCCCTGGTAAATTTGGGTGCGGCGATGCAAAAACAATCTCAGCTAGCCGAGGCTGAACGCCTTTACGAGCGTGCAATTGAAGCAGAACCGCACAATGCTACAGGACACTATCACCTGGGAACGTTATGCTTGGGGGCGGGAAAAATAGAACAGGCAATTTCTAGCTTGGAACGAGCCATATCTTTGAACCCTAATTATATAGAAGCTATTACTAACTTAGGCAGTGCTGTTGAACAATTAGGAGAGGTGAATCGAGCAATTTTTTGTTACACTAAAGCTCTCGAAATTGATGCAAATTGTGTTAAAGCTCACTTCAATTTAAGCTTAGTCTTGCTGTTGAGTGGGGACTTGCCACGCGGTTTAGCAGAGTACGAGTGGCGCTGGCAAACAGAACAGGCGAAAAAATTACCACGGTTGAATTTTGACCAACCAGTTTGGGATGGTTCTGATTTGAACGGACAAACTATTTTGCTCCGATCCGAACAAGGTTTGGGCGATACTATTCAATTTGTGCGATACGCGGCAATTGTGCAGCAAAAAGGCGGCAAAGTAATCATTTCTTGCTATCCAGAACTGAAGCGTTTATTTAAGCAGATTCCTGGGATTGAACAAGTGGTGAGTCGGATGGATGAATTGCCGGATTTCCAACTGCAAGCACCGCTGATGAGTTTGCCGTATATTCTCGGAACAAATTTAGAAAATATACCGGCAAATGTTCCTTATTTAGTTGCGCCGCCGAATTGGCAATTTTCCCTAAATTTGGATCGCAATTTCAAAGTTGGGATTGTGTGGGCGGGAAGTTCGGAACATTTGAAGGATTTTCAGCGATCGAGCGATTTAAGCTATTTCCTGACATTGTTAGATATTCCCGGTGTAAGTTTTTACAGTCTTCAGAAAGACTTATCGCCTGAATATCGTAGTTTATTAACTCAAATTCCTGTGATAGATTTGAGCGACAATTTGAACGATTTTGCCGATACGGCGGCGGTGATATCGCAACTAGATTTAGTAATTTCTGTTGATACTGCTGTCGCGCACTTAGCTGGTGCTTTGGGTAAACCCGTATGGATTTTGCTGTGTTTTATGCCGGATTGGCGGTGGATGTTGGAACGCGAGGATAGCCCTTGGTATCCGACGGCGCGGCTGTTTCGGCAGCAAAAACCGGGCGATTGGGAGGGAGTTTGCGATCTCGTAAAAACAGCCTTGCTAGAGAGGACGGGCACGGGGGCACCGCCCCTACAATCTACTCGTTTCCAGGCTGTGCCTGGTAACGGAGATACCGAAGCTTCGCCTCGATTTTCTTTATCGCCCGCACAGGTACAATTTCACATAGCAAATGCTTTACAAAAACAAGGTAAAAAAGCAGAGGCAGCCGATCGCTACGAACAAGTAATTGCTGCCTCACCCAACCACGCAGAAGCCCACAGTTGTTTAGGTTGTCTCAAACAGGAAAACGGGCAAATAACCGAGGCAATTTCGCACTACAAACAAGCGCTACAAACCAATCCCAACCTGAGCGAAACTAACTTATACTTGGGTTCCGCCCTCGAAGAACAGGGACAAGTCGCAGAGGCGATCGACTTTTATAATAAAGCAATTCAACTACGTCCCAACTCGCCAAATTGGCGCTTGAGACTAGCCTTAGCTTTGCTCTTAACTGGAAATTTTGAGCGTGGTTTTGCGGAGTACGAATCGCGCTGGCAAACTCAACAATTGGATCGGCGCTCTTTTGAGAAACCACTTTGGGACGGCTCTGATTTGCAGGGAAAAACAATTTTATTGCACCCTGAACAAGGTTTTGGCGATACGATACAGTTTATCCGCTACGCGCCTTTAGTTAAGCAAAAAGGCGGCAAAGTTATTGTGGCTTGTCATGTCTTGCTGAAGCGTTTATTTGAAGGAATTGCAGGAGTCGATCGAGTAGGAGTCAGGCCGAGCGATTTGATAGATTTTCAAGTGCAAGCCCCGCTGCTAAGTTTGCCCAGAATTCTGGGAACGACTTTGGAAAATATACCGGCGAATATTCCTTATTTAGCTCCGCCACAGGATTTTAAATTTTCCCTAGAGCCGAACAATAAACTAAAAGTAGGTATTGTGTGGGCGGGCGGGCCGCTGCACCGCAACAATCATCGGCGATCGTGTAAATTGAGCGATTTTGTGAAATTTGTAGATGTTCCGGGAGTGAGTTTTTACAGTCTTCAGAAAGATTTGTCAGGGGGCGGTTCCTTACAGGATAGCTGCGCTTCACGCACTTTATTAAAGCAACACCAAATTGAAGATTTGAGCGAACATTGCGTCGATTTTGCCGACACAGCAGCAATTATTTCGCAACTCGATTTAGTAATTTGTGTAGATACTTCTGTCGCGCACTTGGCCGGTGCTTTGGGCAAACCCGTCTGGATTTTGCTGTCTTTTGTTCCCGATTGGCGCTGGATGTTGGAACGCGAAGATAGCCCTTGGTATCCCACTGCGCGGTTGTTTAGGCAGCAAAAAGCTGGTGATTGGGATGGAGTTTGCGATCGCATAAAAGCAGCCTTGCTAGAGAGGGCGGGCACGGGGGCACCGCCCCTACAATCTACTCGTTCCCAGACTCAGCCTGGTAACGCCAATCCAGAGGCTCCGCCTCGGCTTCAACCCCCAGAAACTCCGCCTCAAATCCAACCCCCAGAAACTCCCCCACAAATTACCGGAATCGGCATTAGTTGGCCCCTCAGCATCACCAGCGGTTGGGGAATTTACGCCCTGAATTTAACACTACAACTGCGGCAAAATCATGCCTGGGAAGTTGCACTTTTAACACCGCCCTCAATCACCTCAGAATCGATGAATCCGCTGCATAAATCGCTGTTGTTACCTGTAATTGAAAAGCAAAAAGCTTTTCAGGAATTAGTAGCAGCAAATTCCGACAAACAAATCAGTTGTAATTTTCCCGTACTTTACGCTTTGGGGAATAATTTAGCATCCTCTGGAGTTGACAATCAAATTACCAGCGCTTGTCAAATAGGAGTCATATTTTTTGAAGACACACGAATCACAGCAGAAGCACTAGAAACAGCCAAAAAATATAGCGCGATTGTCGCAGGTTCCAACTGGAATGCGGATGTTTTGAGAAGCTGTGGCTTGACTAATGTGGCGATGGTACATCAAGGAATTGACCCAACAATTTTCCATCCTGCACCCAAATCTAATCTATTTGGCGATCGCTTCGTCATTTTCTCCGGTGGCAAACTGGAATATCGCAAAGGTCAAGATATTGTAATTGCCGCTTTCAAACGATTTCGCGCCAAACATCCAGAGGCTTTGTTACTAACAACATGGCACAACTTCTGGCCTCAGTATATGCTAGGAATCGAACAAACCGGCAACGTTGCGGGACTTCCCAATATCAACCGCGACGGAAGTTTAGGAATTTCCCAATGGTTAGTGGCTAACGGTTTGCCGATTGACTCTTTTATCGACATCGGCTTAATTCCCAATCACCTCGCTGGACAAATTTTGCGAGAAGCCGACTGCGCTGTTTTCACTAACCGCTGCGAAGGTGGCACTAATTTAGTCGCGATGGAAAGTATGGCCTGCGGAATTCCGACTATTCTATCAGCAAATACTGGTCATTTAGACTTGATTTACAGCCACATTTGCTATCCTTTATGGAGTCAAGGACGAGTTAAACTAACTCCTCCTTTTTCCGGTGTAGAAGGTTGGGGAGAGTCTGATGTGGCAGAAGTTGTCGAGGCTTTGGAGCAAGTTTATACTAATCTGGAACAAGCAAAAACTCGCGGTTTAGCTGCGGCTAAGTTTATGCTGGATTGGACTTGGGAAAAACAGGTTAAGCGTTTTTTGGATGTGATTGCCGATATGTAGATAACACTAAAGTCCTGACTACAAACTTTCGGCAAATTTTTCGTAGTAAAGACTTTAGTCCTTATAAAAAAGATTAATTTGCGATTGATTCCAATAGTTTGTTAGCACTTTTTACACTTTCAATATCGTATAGTTCTGGATTGTAAGAAACAATTTGTGCGACCAATTTATGATGGTAACTTTGAGCAGTTTCATTCCTAGTACCATGAACGCGACGATAATTAAGAACTATTTCTCTCGTTCCCAAAAAAGGAATGCTATGTTTGTGACAATTAACCCAAAATTCCCAATCCTCATAACCTTCTTTCATCTCTGCTTTGTAACCGTTGACCAAATTCCAAACTGATTTGTGATACAATGAAGACGTGCAAATCATATTAGATTGTTTGATATTTTTTGGTGAATATAAATCATAACTGGGTACGGTGCGATTTTCAGTGCCAAAAAGTTGATAAGAACCAAATGCTATGCAAGGTACTTTTGATTTTAGACATATTTCTAAAAGACAAATTAAGGCATTTGGAGCTAAGATATCATCGGCATCTAAGGGCAGTATGTATTCGCCGTTTGCTGCCGATATGCCAGTATTTCTCGCCATTGATATCCCTTGATTAGTTTGTTCTATTAGCCTAATTTGATGCTGGGGATTTGCTGCGATCGCATTTTTTGCTACTGTACTGGTACTATCTAAACTGCCGTCATTGACAATGATAATTTCCCAATTTTTGTAAGTTTGATTGATAACGCTAGTTACTGCTTGCGACAAAAAATGAGATTGATTGTAGCAGGGAATAATCACAGATATTAAAGGCCGATCTTCCAAGTGGGGTGCTGCCACTTTTTGGACGTTTTCTGACTGTAATTTTTGGGCGGAATTTCGAGCAGCTTGCAAGCTATAAAAATAAATCTTGGGATGGACGATGGCTAATTGATTCAGATCGGTATTTTGATATTCATTTACTAACCTCGGATATCCCGACAAGTGCTCTTGTTTAACAAAAATCAAGATATTCTGAGCGTACCAAGGCTCGACTTTTTCATTGTTCCATATTTTTTTTCTCAAGCAGTCAATAACTGCATAGCCCTTTTTCTGAAAGTAATAAACCCAATATTCGGGCCACTGTTCGTTAACGTGTTCGACGCCTCCTTGAAATGGTATCGCGGCAGAAAACAGAATCACCGGTGCTAGTTGAGTGAGAGAATTAACAAAATTTTCGGCACAGGTAGCCGGCAAATGTTCGGCAACTTCCAGAGAAATTGCTAAGTCAAATTTTCTGTTTATTTGCAGCGGTTGCTTTAAATCGGCGGATTGGAACTGATTTAAAGGAATTTGTAAAATAGTGCGATCGACATAATCGCCATCTATTCCCAAACAATCAGCAATTCCCAACTTCTGAAACGCCGCTAACCAGCTTCCCGTACCGCAGCCCACATCCACCACACTTTTAGGTAAAATTGGTTGCAGCAAGTCTAACAGTAGGGGAATAATTTCTCTAGCAGAACTACGAGTTCCTTCTCCGATTAATTGGTAAAAATCTCTTGTATAAGATGACTGTTGGTTTTGATTTGTTTGGCTGGCTGTTTGAGAATTAATTGCCTCTAAACTGCTAATATTGTAACCGTGCAAATGTGCTGGCAACTGCCAGGAAATCTTGGGGTCGGGTTGATGTTTTACTGGCTCGACATTGCCCCGCCAAGCAGCACCCATAATTTGCATGGTTTGATAAATTACAGTATTCCATCCCCTTTTTTTCAAGTAATCTAAACCTTTAGCAACATCTGGAGCGGTTAAATCGTGAAATAAAATTATTGCATCTTCCTCAGCCAATTGTTCGCAAACAATTGCGTCATTTAATGGCCCATCACCTCCGTGTTCTCCGTCAATAAAAATTAACGACCATTTGCGGTTAAATTGAGCGGAAAATTCTTCTACTCTTTGGGGGCTGTAGCCCGGTATTAGCTCGACTGATGTTTGCACGCCCGACGCATTTAGAGCACCTTGAATTGAGTCTATTACGCTTTGTCTAATGTCCTCTCTTTCTAATAGCGGATCGACGACATCTAACTCAACTCCTGCTAGGGCTAAGTGACAGGCAGACCACCCTAGCCAGCAGCCTATTTCTAAGGCTTTTTTACCTTTGAATTGCAGAGCAGTATTGTAAAGTATGTGTGCTTCGTCGCGGCTGAGAAATCCGACTGAATTAGCACGGCGATCGACATACCAATTGTGCTTGATTTCCCGGCGCAAATAAGGCCACGGACAAGTCTGAGTATCCCCAATAATCATGTTGGGAAAGTACGCATCTGGGAGAACAACTTTCAATCCGGGCGAGACATAATCTCCGGCGGGCGGCAAAGTATTATTTGTAATTTCAGATAACGGCGGTAATGTCATTTTTTTTGGTATTAAATTAGGAGAGTTGGGCTTTTTTTTCGGTTGGTAACGGAGACTAATTTCTATTTGATTTCCGTCCGTTGTTGCTAAGTTTACCAAGTCGTGTTTGTGACCAGTCATGTGCAGAATGCCGATCGCCTCCTGTGGCAAATACGGCTCCACAAAACAGGCTTGGTGCTTGTCCCAAACGGGCAAACCAAAGTTGCAGCTCCAGTTGCACCGAGTTGGCAGCATCTCTGTTTTGTCAAACATTTCAGTGCCGTAAACTAACCTATTTAAAGCTATTTGGTCGGTCATTAAAGAAACGTGCCGCTGCAATCCTTGCTCCAGATATTCTGCCCAAATTTCCCAATGGGGGGCGTCTTTTTGCAGCGCGAAAATACCTGCATTTATGGTTGGATAGCTGTGCAACTGTTGGGCTACTTCTTCGCCAAAAGCGGTCTGATAATCCCGGTAAACAAATTGCCAGTACCAAGGCAGTTTGCCGTAAGCTAAATAATAACCCCGGTCGAGTTCTGCAACAACTGCTAAACCGCGTTTAGCCGCGCCTTTAACTAACAGTTCAACAGCTTGCCAATCTTGCACCCAAGCATCGGCATCTATCCAAAGGTAGATGTCAAAATTGGGAAAATATCGACGGAGAAACGGACGCGCTAAAAGTCCTTTGAGATAGTGAGGGGCTTCATTTTTACCAGGAAAGTCAAAGTCCCAATCTGGCTTTTGAATGATATTAACTTGTGTTTCCAGCCACTGCAACTGTTCGGGAGTACAGCCGAGATCGAAAAAGCCGATCGCCACATTTTCACCCTCTGGTTTTTCCCGCACCGATAGAATAGTGCCTCGCACCAATTCAAAGTAATTTGCATCGGCGGCCGTGATGATGATAATCTGCATAAATATAGGATGTCTGGTTAAGGAATGGGCGTTGGGGATTGGGCATCGGGCATTGGGCATTGGTTATTTGTTATTTCATAATTGCTCATTCTTCCTTCTTCCTTCTTCCTTCTTCCTTCTTCCTTAAATTATACTATTGAGGAGGACTTATGAAAAACCAAAAAGGGAAAGTTTATCTAGTCGGTGCGGGGCCCGGAGATTGTAACTTGATGACAGTGCGATCGCACAAACTGCTCTCCCAAGCCGAAGTCTTAATCTACGATGCTCTCATCGACATCCCGCAACTCGAATTAATCCCAGCAACTTGTCGAAAAATCGAAGTCGGGAAACGTGGCGGCAAACCGTCCACCCAGCAGCAAGAAATCAACCGTTTGCTGGTAGAAAATTGCCACCTCGGAAAACAAATCGTGCGGCTCAAAAGCGGCGATCCGTTTATTTTTGGTCGTTCCAGTTCGGAAATTCAAGCATTAATCACAGCGGGCTGCGAATTTGAAGTAATACCCGGAATTTCCTCCGCCCTAGCCGCACCTTTACTAGCAGGAATTCCCCTCACAGATCCGGTAATGAGTCGCTGTTTTGCAGTGATGAGCGCCCACGAACCGGATGATCTGGAATGGGAAGCATTAGTGCAGATAGAAACTTTGGTAATATTGATGGGAGGGCGAAATTTAAGCGAGATAATTTGGCAATTGCAAAAGCACGGACGATCGACCGAAACTCCGATCGCCATTATCCGAGATTGCGGCCGCCCCGAACAGCAAATTTGGCTCGGCACTCTCTCCAACATTGTACAGCAAACAGCAGGTCAATCTCTATCGCCTTGCGTGATCGTAATTGGGGAAGTAGTCAGATTGCGCGAATATTTAATCCAGCCAGAAAGCACAAATATGATCGATACACCAGTCACCGCTAACAACAGCAAATTGCCGCTAGCAGGAAAAACCATTTTAGTCACGCGATCGGTTTCTCAGTCGGCTGAATTTAGCGATCGACTCCAGCAACAAGGAGCCCGCGTGATCGAAATGCCCGCCTTGGTAATTGGGCCACCTTCGAGTTGGGAACCATTAGACAGTGCGATCGCACAATTGTCAACCTTTCACTGGTTAATTCTCACTTCCCACAACGCTGTAGACTGCTTTTTTCAACGATTACAAGCAAAAGGCAAAGACGCGCGGAGTTTGTTTGGTATTAAAATAGCAGTTGTCGGGAAAAAAACAGCCGAAAGTTTGCGATCGCACTCTTTACAACCAGACTTTATTCCCCCCAACTTTGTCGCCGATTCCCTAGTCGAGAACTTCCCCTGGCAGGGCGGGCACGGGGGCACCGCCCCTACAAACTGCAAAATCCTATTTCCCAGAGTAGAAAGCGGCGGCAGAGAAGTTTTAGTTAAAGAATTTACCGCCAAAGGAGCGCAAGTAATAGAAGTGCCAGCTTACCAATCTTGCTGTCCCGAAACAATCGATCCGATCGCCCTATCCGCACTCCAAAATCAAGCTATAAATATCATAACTTTTGCCAGTTCAAAAACTGTGCATAACTTTTGCAATCTCATAGAACAAAGCCCGGAATTGTCCCGATATCAGGATTGGCTAACAAATGTTTGCATCGCTTCGATCGGGCCGGAAACTTCCAAAAGTTGTCAGAAATTATTGGGTAAGTTAGATGTGGAAGCTAAGGAATATACCTTAGATGGATTGACTGAGGCGATCGTTGAATGGGCACAAGCGAGGTTGTAAAATAGTTGTACGATCATTAGGAGGAAAGAAACATGACCGCAAAAGACCAACTTCTTCAAGAACTCGACCAAGTGCCAGAACCCTTGCTGCTGAAAGTGCTTGAATTTGTCCGTTCCTTAAAGACTGAAGAAGAAGAACAACAAAAACTAGAAGCCAAAGCATGGCAGGCATATCTAGATTCAGAACGCGAAAGAAAGGAGGTTTATCGTCGCCTTGCCAACTCCTAATTTTGTCAGCAAAAGTATGGTTGTCAATATCCACGCCAGACAGATAGAAAGATTTGGTGGCACTCCCGGCCTCAGAGATGAAGGCTTGTTAGAGTCGGCTTTGGCTCAACCGCAAGCAACTTTTGGCGGTCAATTGTTGCATCCGACAATTGCCGAACAAGCTGCTGCTTATCTCTATCACATAGCGATGAATCATCCGTTTATTGACGGTAACAAGCGATCGGCTTTTGCGGTGACAGATACCTTTTTGCGTTTAAATGGTTGCACTCTGAATTTGACAAGCGAATTTCAAAGGTGGTACACGCCACGTGATTTATCCGTGGAATCAATCCAAAATCTAAAATCTAAAATCCTCAAGCCCCCAAATTTATCCGTGGGGTCAATCCAAAATCTAAAATCTAAAATCGAATGACGGACGATGGAGTATATGATTTAGTCATGGGAGTCGCACGGGGAACCATGACTAAGGAAGAACTAACCACCGAGTTCGAGTCAGGTATTTTTAAGTTTTAATAAGTAAGTTGGGCAGCCTACGTTGAGATTAAGTAAGGTGTGGCGTACTCACCCTACATGGAAATAGCGAATCGCGGAACAAAAAAGCGAGTAAAATTATCACTAAAGAACAAAGCCGAGATCCTTTGCGTCAAATCAGTAATAAAACTAAACAGAAAATAGCACCAACTGCCGATCGCCCTTTCTCCCCCAAATCCCGCTACCCAGCTACAAATTAGCAATCGCCATGAATATAAATTTTTCTCGTTACGACACCTTAACCACCCTGCTAGCAGGAACTACCGCAGCCTTAACCATAGTCATCAGCCAGCCCGCGATCGCCAAAACTCCCCAAGAAGTTGCCAGCATTGCTGGGCCGCTGACAGTACAAATTAACAGTTCCCTCGGAGACGGTTCTGGGGTAATTATTGCCAAAAC